>NZ_QOUX01000048.1 GCF_004116265.1 Anaerobacillus alkaliphilus
TCTCTTTCTGTAAATATCTTTTTACTCATTTGATCTTTCCCCAATCCCATTTTTTCTTTAATTATACAAAAAAGTACCCTATAGGCAGACTTTTTTTAATGTCTACTCTATAGGGTACAGTTTAACCCTTGACTCGTTTTTTATTACCGTAAAACTAAAAGAGTCGTGGCACTTCTTAAATTTAAGATTAAAGCTGATGGCCGGATATGGCCATCAGCATATTTTATTTATTGATATGAGCTATAGTCGCTTTGACCAGACATACCTTGATTTTGGTTTTGACTCATACTTTGTCCCTGTTGACTTTGTTGAGAAGAATTTTGCTGAATCTGTTGTTGTTGCTGTTGTAATTGTTGCTGAGATTGGTTAATTTGTTGCGTTATTTGGTTTAACATATTAAATGATTGTAGCGATTGCTCAACACTTCCTAGCATTTGTGTAGCTTGATGAATTGTTTGTTGTAACTGCTGGAAAGTTTTTTGTTGCTGTTGTTGTGCCTGTGTACCAAATTGTTGCATTTGTTGAAGCAATTCATTAGAGGTTTGCATTGTTTGGCTATAATTTGAGCTTCCAGTCATACCTTGTTGTCCAGAATTTTGCATCTGAGATAAAGCATTTTGCATTGAAGTTAATTGATTTCTTAGTGGCATTAACTCATCTCCAATTTCCTCTTCAACCTTAGATTGAGCAATTGACTCGATCTGTGCTTTATCAATGGCATTTGGGTTCACGATTTCAGCTCTCTTAATGTCCTTATCAATATTTCTTTCCATAGCAAATTCCTCCTTGAATTGGTTTTGTGGGTTTGGGTTTGTTTTCACGAGTAAATATTTCGGTTCATTTTTCTCTTTTATCCTCGTTATATATACAATCCCAATAGCAACAACTAAGAACAATACGAACCAGAAGAATAACATCCCATTAATGGTACTGCACCTCCAATGCTTGCCCCCTCACAGTCAAGGTGGCACGAAGATTATTTTGACCAAAAGGAGACTATATATCAAAAGAATTATTTCCATTTGTGGACTAATGATGAAGGGATAAATAATCAAAGACGAGTCAATTTTGTAAGATATTGAATTTCTTTTATGTTAATAACAAAAGCTAAATAGAAGAAAAGGGTTAAGGGAGGATTTGTACATTGGCGATTCAACAAGAAATAGGAATACATGAAGTTCCAAGGTGGAATAAATGGCTAATCTTAAGTATTCAACACCTATTTGCAATGTTTGGTGCAACCATTTTGGTTCCCTATTTAACAGGTTTAAGTCCAGCGGTTGCGTTAGTCTCAAGTGGTCTAGGTACACTAGCATATATTTTAATTACACAGGGGAATGTCCCTGCTTACTTAGGGTCATCATTTGCTTTTATTGCTCCAATTATTGCTTCAACTGCTATTGGGGGAATAGAGGGAGTCATGATTGGTTCGTTTATGGCCGGCGTTGTTTATGGTGTTGTCGCAATAGTGATAAAGACAACGGGGATAAACTGGATAATGAAGTTGCTTCCGCCAATTGTTGTAGGCCCTGTTATTATGGTAATTGGATTAGGGTTGGCAAATGTGGCTATTAACATGGCGATGAATTTTGATCATGGGGCAGGAGTATTTGTAGATCCGATGCTTCATTTTACTGTGGCTCTAGTTACACTTTCCATTACAATATTTAGTTCTATCTTTTTTAGAGGTTTCTTTAGTTTAGTCCCGATCTTATTCGGAATTGTTGGAGGGTATGTTTTAGCTTATTTCCTTGGATTGGTTGATTTCGGTCCCGTCCAAGAAGCTGCGTGGTTTCGAGTACCAGACTTTGTCATTCCTTTTGTTACCCATACTCCTAATTTTTCTTGGACTATCCTTGCACTAATGGTACCAATTTCAATTGTTACTATCTCTGAACATATTGGAGATCAAATGGTGCTAAGTAAAGTTGTAGGACAGAACTTTATTGAAAAACCTGGGCTTCATCGGTCAATTCTTGGAGATGGTGTAGCAACGATCATTGCATCTTTATTAGGTGGACCACCAAATACAACCTATGGCGAAAATATTGGGGTCTTGGCAATTACAAGAGTGTTTAGTGTTTTTGTAATAGCTGGAGCAGCGGTTATGGCAGTTTTATTTGGTTTTATTGGTAAGATTGAAGCTTTAATCGCGACAATCCCAACCGCAGTTATGGGAGGAGTTTCGATTTTGCTGTTTGGTATAATCGCATCTTCAGGTTTACGAATGCTTATAGATAACAAAGTCAATTTAGGTCATAAACGTAATTTAATTATTTCTTCCGTGATTTTAGTAGTTGGGATAGGTGGAGCATTTATTGAATTAACAGAAAACGTGCAAATTGCGGGAATGGCGTTAGCTACTATCATTGGGATTATTCTTCATTTAGTTTTGTCGGGAAAAGAGCATAGTTATGGGAAATATCCTTTATTTGCTGGTTTAGAGGATACGGATAAGGATTAAAAGGATAGCGGCCGAATGAAGTCGGCTGCTTTTACTTATTTTTAATGGCTGTTTTCGCAAAGTTTGTTGCTTTCGTAAAAATCCCAAAAGCCGGATTTTTACACAAATCACTAAGAAGTTACCACTAATTTAGTAAGTAATGCTCTTTTCTTACATAATTTATTGGCTGATATCTTCATCTAGGGTATTTTTCCGATAATTTTAGGATAGAAAAGCACAATGTTTACGAAAAGAGCCTTTTTAATAAATTCATTTTAGACAAAACTTACTTTTTTCGGTAAAATTGTTGCATATCTATTATAAAGGAGTAGAAACATGGAAAAAGTACTTATTTTTGGTCATAAAAATCCTGATACCGATACAATTTGTTCAGCAATTGCTTATGCTGATTTAAAATCAAAACTAGGAATGAATGTCGAGCCAGTTCGCTTAGGTGAGGTAAGTGGAGAGACACAATATGCTCTAGATTATTTCCAAGCGCATTCACCTCGTCTAGTGCAAACTGTTGCTAATGAAGTAAACGGGGTTATCTTGGTAGACCATAACGAGTTTCAACAAAGCGTGGAAGACATTGAGGCTGTACAAGTGTTAGAAGTAATTGATCATCACCGTATTGCTAACTTCCAAACGAGTGACCCATTGTATTACCGTTGTGAGCCTGTTGGATGTACTGCAACCATTTTAAACAAAATGTATAAAGAAAATGGTATAAAAATTGAGAAACAAATTGCTGGCTTAATGTTATCAGCCATTATCTCTGATTCTCTTTTATTTAAATCACCAACTTGCACAGAGCAAGACGTTCAAGCTGCTCGTGAACTAGCTGCTATTGCAGAAGTGGACGCAGAAAACTATGGCTTAGAGATGTTGAAAGCCGGGGCTGACTTAAGAGATAAAACTATTGAACAATTGATTTCACTTGATGCAAAAGAGTTTCAGCTGGGGGATTATAAGGTCGAAATCGCCCAAGTAAACGCAATTGACACAAACGATGTATTAGTTCGCCAACAGGAAATTGAAGAAGTCCTAACTAAAGTGATTGAAGAAAAAGGACTTGATTTATTTTTATTCGTAGTTACGGATATCTTAAATAGTAATTCCGTTGGTTTAGCTTTAGGTACTCAAGC
Organism: Anaerobacillus alkaliphilus; assembly: GCF_004116265.1. Taxonomy (NCBI): domain Bacteria; kingdom Bacillati; phylum Bacillota; class Bacilli; order Caryophanales; family Bacillaceae; genus Anaerobacillus; species Anaerobacillus alkaliphilus. The sequence goes on from NZ_QOUX01000048.1 coordinate 3,592, forward strand.
TAACACAGTAGAAAAAGCGTACAATGTAACTTTAACAAATAACACAGCATTACTAGAGGGTGTTGTATCGAGAAAGAAACAAATTGTCCCTGTATTAACGGATGTGTTTAATAAATTATAAAAAATGAAAACCAGCTAAACATAGCTGGTTTTTTTACTTAACCTTAACTCTGATTTTTGTAATAGCATTATAACCGTAGCCTTTTTTATTCCACATTGGCTCCAGTGGTTGTTTTCTCCCCTTTGAGTCGGAAGCTCGGCAATAAATTGTATGCTCTCCTTTTGGGGCATTCCAATGAAATTTCCACTTTGTCCATCTATTTGTCTTATCTAATGTTTCCCCAATTAGAATTGCATCAACCCACTGTTGACCATTAAAGCTAATATCTACGTTTGTCACTTCGCTTTCCCCACTCCAGGCAATACCTTCTATTAAAGTAACTCCTTCGTCAATAATTTCGTAATCTAAAGGTTTTTGAATTAAAGAATTAACATTTACCATAGTGACTGGATATGGGTCTGAAAGTTTAGGGTAGTATACATAATCATCCGTTTGAAAAGGTCCCTTAAACGTATCGTCAATTAAAATGATTTTTTTTAACCATTTTACAGAGGCCATTCCGTACCAACCAGGTACAATTAAACGAAATGGAAAACCATGCTTATAGGTTAGAGGACGACCATTGTATTCATAAGCGATAATTGTATCTGGATGTATTGCTTTCTCAAGAGGTAGGCTTCTTGCAAATGGTATATGGTGTTCTATGTCCTCTTGTTTGCCATAGTCATAGCCAACAAAAACAACTTCTCTTGCATCCGCTGCTATACCTGTAATCTCTAAAAGGCAAGATAAAGAAATCCCTTTCCATTCCCCTTGACTAATGGCACCCTCTTCCCATTGCTCCCCAAAAACTGGTGGATTAAATTTTGAACGTTTGTTTCCTGCACATTCAAGAAAGCATTTTATCGCTGTAGTCTCCATCTGTACTATTTGACTATACTGGAATACAATTGGCATTTTAACTTGACCTGTAATTGGTAAGAAGAAATTGTCATTTAGAATAGTGGGATACTGAAAATGATTTCTACGAAAGAAATACGTTGTTGGGATCGTTTCTGTTTTTAAAAACTTGATAGGGGTTTCTTGATTTTCCGGATTTATAGATCTCGTAGTTAAATATGGTTTGTTTGATAGCTCCATACGTCACCTCGTTTCATAATAATAACTATGATTAGCTATATTTAATTAGAATAAGGGGAGCAATTGAACTAAGAAAAAACACATCTCATTTGATGTGTTCTGTTAATCCAGGAAGAAGACCCTAACTATGTTTTAGACAAACCTGCCTTAACGACTTTATTTAATTGCATTGTTTGTTTATTCTTTAAAATATGTTGGCCAATTTCTTTTTTGGTTACGTGATTTTCCTTTAAAGTAATCTTTTCAACAAAATGTAATAAAAGTTCAGCTGTATTGATAGCATCATCTATCCCTCGATGTGCCTTACCAACTGGTTCAATCCCAGCAATAGTTAAAGCGTTTTTTAACCCTAACTGACTATTATTTTGCTCAACTAAAATATCCCCTATTTGTTTTTGAAGATCATTATAATTTCGGAACCAATCTAATTTGATTTTATTTCGAACACATTGATTAATAATATGTGCTTTGTCATCTTTTCCCCAAGCACATAAATAATAATCTTCTCCAAGCCAGTCTGAGAATGTTTTAATACCCTGATTAAAAGTGACGGCATCCTTTAGCTCTTCTTTTGTGACCTTAATAAATTTTCTAGTACTTTTGGATACATAACCGCTTTTTGGCTTAATATATAGTTGAAATTGATCAATTATTTTTTTTGACTTCAGATCGACTTTACATGCTCCGATCTCTACTATTTCACTCAATTGGCCTTTTCTAAACCGCTTAACCAATTCTAAATCAAAAACAATGGCGTTCAAGTTAAAAACATCCCTTCGATGACAAATTTGTATAGTTATAATTCCCTAAATGATAAAATTAATTTTTATACATTATGTAATTGGTGGTTCAGGAATTTTATAAAGTCTCTATGTATTTATTATTATATATATTGCGAGGTTAAAGAAAAAGGGATAATTAAAACATCTATGTTTGGATTGGTTTAAATTACCAACTTAAAAATTAGTCATAACCTATTGTTTAAATCTAGTTAGTATAGTATATTAAAAAGCCGCCACTGATTTAAATGAGTGTTTTAAGAAGAGGTGGTTTCTCACTTGAAGGTAGTAGATAAACATTTCCGAAAAAAAACTTGCGTCATACCTTTTAATATGTTAAGATTAATCTTGTCGCTAAAACGACGTTGAAAAAATTGTTCTTTGAAAACTGAACACACAGCCAAGCGAATTAAAGAGATAGTAAATATCTCGTCAATGAATTATTATTTTTGAGCTATATCAAACACTTTTATGGAGAGTTTGATCCTGGCTCAGGAC
>NZ_QOUX01000049.1 GCF_004116265.1 Anaerobacillus alkaliphilus
CTTAAAGATGATGAGGTTGATAGGTCTCGGGTGGAAGCACGGCGACGTGTGGAGCTGAGAGATACTAATCGGTCGAGGACTTATCCTAAAAATAAGAATTGAATTTTACTCAAGTCTTAAATGTGTGTTATCTAGTTTTCAGGGAATGACCCTGTAGGAATTATGAATTACCAATTATGAATTATGAATTGTTTAAAGCTTCTCAGAGAAGCTCAAAGAACAATAGAACATTCATAATTGACGATTCACAATTTAAAAAATCTAGTGGCGATAGCGAAGAGGTCACACTCGTTCCCATGCCGAACACGATCGTTAAGCTCTTCAGCGCCGATGGTAGTTGGGGGTTTCCCCCTGTGAGAGTAGGACGTTGCTAGGTAACTAAAAAACACATTCGCAGTGAGTGTGTTTTTTAGTTTGTGAAGTCGTAAAAAGCCATTGTTTTAATTGGATAAGGAACGAAGTTTCTACTAATCATAAAAGGTTGTTAAACTTAAATTATTCTAGTACAATGATTATCTACTCGTTAACGGGTGTTTTGAAAGAAAAAACGTTGAACTTGTAGAACAGAACATCTTGTAATAGAAGTCCAGTGGTTGAACAAAATATTTCAAAAAAGATATTGCGCAAGATAAATTATTGTGATATAATTTAATTATTGTCACTGAAAAAATGACAAACAAATTGCTCCTATGTCTGTAAGATGAATGAAGTAACAGATGTCGACAATGTTAGTTATTTTTTGAAAGTTAATGATTAAGTAATTCTTCTAGAAAATTAATTATTAAAAATACACATTGACTTCATTTTATTATATTGATATAATTAAGTAGCTATTTAATTATTTATTTATGGCGGCGTGGCTCAGCTGGCTAGAGCGTACGGTTCATACCCGTGAGGTCGGGGGTTCGACTCCCTCCGCCGCTACCAATTCTATTTCTTTTATATCACACGGAGGAATACTCAAGTGGCTGAAGAGTTCGGTCTTGAAAACCGATAGGTCGTGAAAGCGGCGCGGGGGTTCGAATCCCTCTTCCTCCTCCATATAAACCTGGACCCGTGGTGTAGCGGTTAACAT
>NZ_QOUX01000050.1 GCF_004116265.1 Anaerobacillus alkaliphilus
CCGCTAAGAATGAAAAGCAAGCTTTTCATTCTCCGCTCGACTTGCATGTATTAGGCACGCCGCCAGCGTTCGTCCTGAGCCAGGATCAAACTCTCCATAAAAGTGTTTGACAAAAGCTCAAAAATAAATAATTCATTGACGAGATATTTAATATCTCTTTAATTCGCTTGGCTGTGTGTTCAGTTTTCAAAGAACAATTAGTAAGTCGTTTTAGCGACAAGATTTATTATACCACAATAACAAAACGTATGCAACATCTTTTTTAAAATGTTTTAATTTTTGTTTGTTTCAGTTCATCGCATCCTTCAGAAGCGACAAGTAATAATATATCACAACAATTCGTATCAATGCAAATTGTATTTTCTGGAAAAACAATAACATTTCGTTTTGTTTTACTCAGGTTTATAAGATTACCATAAACAAAATAAAAATACAACTTTTTTATCAACAGTACTTCCTCTTTTATTCCCCTCCTAACTGTTTGTCTACATGTGCATTACTTACTTCTATTATTAACAAAACTTTTATCCAATTGCCTCCTATCATAGTGTAAAATAAAATTGGCTTAAAACAAAATACATATTAATCATAATAACAACAAGGAAGTGACACATGTTTAAATCAATCATTCCACGAAAAAGAAAAACTGATTACAATTCAAAACTGATAGAAAAGAGTCATCGTATTGAACAGCTAATTGATCGAACCTCCGATATTGTCATAGAAACAAATCAAATGGCAGGTACAGTTAAAAGTATCCTTTCTGAACAAGATGAAATCTCTAAGAAGCAATCTGCCTCCATTAAAGACCTTACCAAAAACATTGGAGAATTTGCTAAAGATACTGAAGAAATCACCCTAAAGGTTACAGAACTCTCGAACGTTGTATTAGATGCATCACAAAAATGTGAAGATGTAAACCATAAAACGATTGAAATGGTCGAGATTTCACAACAAGGAAAACTATCTATGAAGGAAACATCAGAAAACGTCCAAGCTGTTATTCAGTCAATTAATAGCTTAACAGATACGGTTTCTCTAGCTGGAAACTCAGCCCTTGAGATCAAAACAATTATACAGGTCATAAATAACATTGCCTCTCAAACAAATTTATTGGCCCTAAATGCTTCTATAGAAGCTGCTCGTGCTGGTGAGCATGGCAAAGGCTTTGCAGTTGTTGCGCAAGAAATCAGACTACTCTCAGAGAGCGTCACAGAAGCTACCAAGACAATTGAACAACTAATTGGCAATGTTGAAAGTATTATTAATCAAGCTGTCAATCAATCACAATCAAATCGCGAGAGTATAAATCTTGTTCAACGATCCGTAGGAGTAACTGAACAAGTGTTTAACAACATGCTAAACTCCGGGATTGAATTTAAAGATAACATTAATTATGTAGTGAAAGACATGACTGAAGCTAGTATCTTTGCTAAGGAAATAACAGATCTAACTCAAACGCAACTAGCAACAGCTCAAGAAATATACGCCACCACCGAGTCTGTTAAAGAGATGACCATAGATGGGAATAATAATAACAAAGCGGTATCGAATAATGTAAACGAACTATTTATAAATGTAAATCAGATTGGTAGAAGGACTGTTTTAGAAACTGGAAAAAATGGAGAACAAGGTTATTTTTCATACCGGCATAATCTTGAAGGCGTCTTTGAATATGTTACTGAATCCGTTGAAAAAGTATTAGGCTATTCTACAGACGAGTTTATGCAGAACTTTGAAACGTTCTTAACCGATCATACAGTAAACAAAAAAGCAGTTAACTATACCGAATCATCTCTAACTGGAATACAGCAACCTAAATATTATACGGAATTGTATAGAAAAGATGGGACGAAATGCTTTGTTGAAATAACGGAGGTTCCTGTATTTAATGAAAACCATGAAGTAATAGGGGTCGAAGGACTCGTTAAGGAAATGAAGAATTTCTCAATTTAATAGTAAAGAGAACTAAAGTCCAAAGGCATAATCTTTGGACTTTTTCACTCAATCAACATTTTTGTAGTAGAGTATCGTTGCTGCTAATGTACCGTCAGCGGACATTGCATAGTTAGGAATACGACCACCTTCTATATATCCTAACGAATGATAGAGATTATTTGATGGATCTCCTTCTCTCGTATCTAAGACAATTAATGACCGTTGTTCTTGCTTAGCTATTTGTTCGGCTTTCTCCATCAGTATACGTCCTATCCCATTCCGACGAAAATTTGGGTGGGTCATTAATTTTGCAACTTCAGCTCTATGTCTACCATTCTGCTTCATTGATAGATGAAGTTGTACACTCCCGACAATTTGCTCATTTAATTTCGCAACTAATAAGACTACCCCCGGTCCTAACACTGTTTTCCAATAGTCTATAGCATCAGTATTTGACAATGGTGGCAAAAAACCAATAGAAGCTCCATCCTCCACTACTATTGCTAAGAGTTCAGCAAGTTCATTAAAATGTACTTCAGAAAAAATTTGTTCAATTCTAATCTGCTTATCCATAACTACACTCCTATTAAGCTATTATAAATATAATTTTTTTATGTAAGGACAGACAAAAGCTATCACTAGATCCACAAAAAAGAGCGTGATTACCCCCACACTCTTCATTTTCGGATAAAGATGGAATGATATAAATGAAAAAAATATTCATTAATCTAGTTCTTGCATTTTATTGCTTTTTTAAGCATTGATAAGTTTCCTGATTACAAATAATATATAGAACAGCCTCATCCGGAATAGTTTCATCTAAACGTCTATTAATGTCTAATAAATTCCTGTCCGCAATTAAAGTAGCTCCTTTTTGTAATAGTGCTTGAAATGCATCATTATAGGTTTTCCAGGCTGGGTCTTTTGAAATCTTAAATAAGTCGTCCCCATATTGTCGACTAATTAACTGCGCGTATATCTGACTAACACCTTGATATAAAGCAGCTCTAACCGCTAAATGTGAGATTGTTTCTTGAGAGAGTATAAACTCATCTACTTTTACATGAGAGAAGTTTGACACATGTTTTTCAGTTGCAACTTCTACAGTTGTATGAACATGTGGCGCTAAACGTTCGACTGTAATGGAAACTAGCAATGTTTTCGCATCTTTTAATGATGGATCTTGAATTGTATCATCAGAAAAAACAATAACTGCTTTTGCTCTTTTGAGGTTTGCCTTCTCAAATGTTTCGCCCTCTGTAGGATCACCTTGGATATAGTGAACCCGATTATATGCTAAATCAATTGGAGACTGTCGTAATTGATCGACAATGACAACTTCAACTGATGAGTCCGAATCTAATATTTCCTTAACTGCGATATCTGTTTTCTTATTCCACCCGACAATTACAATATGACGCTCTTTCATATAATTCAATCTTCCTTCCTCCCTTTTCTTTCTAAAAATCGTAAACGAATCCACGAGTTTCCCGATGACTACCCCCAATAAACCTATTCCAAATAGGTACATAATTATTGAAAAAAGCTTTCCTGTCATCGTTACGGGAGAATAATCACCATAACCAACCGTAGCAAAAGTTGTCATAACAAAATAAAAGGTATTAAGTAAACTTTCAAAGTTATCAGGTTCAAGGTAAAACATAACAACCGTACAGAACAATATAAAAATACTAGTAGTAATAGCTAAAGTAATATTCTTCATCCTAATTAGCGACAAACTTATTTTTAGAAAAAAATGCATGGTAGTTCCCCTCACATATGTAAACGGGAAAAATTTCTTTTTCCCGTTCATTGATTAGACTTCAGTATATGGTACAAACATCGAGAGGTTACCGGTAATCAAGCCACCCACACGAAAGAAAAGGCCACTAGGTTCTCCAGCCAATACATGAGAGCCAATTAAAAGTTTTCCTGTATAAGGTCCGTCCCATGTATCAATCGTCTGATCAGGCATCGAGAAATATTGTTGGTACACCGTTTGTTGATTTTGGTAATGATCAACATCTTCTTCAAGAATTTGACCGTTAACCACGATTTGGATGCCTCCGCCTTCCCGACCAAGAACCGGCTTTTTCACATAAGATGAAAGTCTGTTTGGAGTTGAATACGTTGGCAAGAAATATTTTTCAATCGCATTTTGCTCAATTCGCGTAAACCACTCAGTTTTCTTTTCTGTAATTAAAGCTAAAATAGCTTTTGATTGCATTAATAAAGCCTGCGGGGGATTAATGACCTGTAACTTCTCTTCCATTATATGAACGAGAAACTGCTCTCCAATCGGTTCTCCTGTTCCACTTCTTTCTTCAAGAAAAAATTCCATTGGATAAAGACGGTAAAGGTATGTAATCGTTTCGCCGTCTGGTGTTTTTACACTGTCTTTCTCAACTACGATTTCTTCTAAAGGAATATATTTTGCTTTTTGAGGATAACAACTCATTAAATATTGAACCGTTTGCTTATCCTCTGTGTGCCAATCCGCACAAGTAAAGTAAAGCGTATCTGTAGAGCGAATATAATAATCCTTAATCACTTGGTACCAAGCATCTCTTACCCTATTGCCGAGCTGTGAATTCGGGTTAGGGAGTTGATGTTCCTGGCAAAGTACCTCTTGCCCAATTGCAGCCTCAACGATTCCAACAGGTGTGTCCGTATTAGCTTCTATCACTTTTAGCCCTTCGGCAGATGCAATAAAATCGTATCTTGTGAAATAGGAAAATCTCGTTTTAGCCTTTTTTAAAAACAAGTCCCATAACATAATTGGTAATCCTAAGTCATGAAGCACAGACGGATTTTTACCTATCTGTTCGAATGTCTTGGTGTATATATCGTTAACAGCACGAGAGGCATTTTCAATTTCACGTGCCATTCCTCTTGGTACAAGCAGTAAAGAATCACTCATGTACTGGTTATCTTCATAATTTTCATAAAGAGAACCCCAGGTAAAACCTTTTTCTGATGCCTTTTTTTCAACCGCTTCCCACTTTCTTAGGTAAGTCTCGGGATGAAATGGTTCTGTTAATGATTTATATGGAAGCATAGCCCCCCTCCTTTAAAAGCTAATACTAGCCGCCACAATGAGACCAACTAAAATAGAAACCCCACCTAATAGCAGGCCTACAGCAACGTTCCCTTTTTCTACTTCTTTTGCAAGATTCGTGTTTCGAGTAAGTACGTACTCTATTACTAGGTGAAGTACAATTTGAATAATAATCGCAACAAACGCCCATATTGCTAGGTCCACTAGATTGATTGAACTCCGGATCGCAGACTGAAGAACAACAACAAGACCACCCATTTTTCCTAAAAGCTTTAAAGAAACCGCTACATTCCCATTTTTTATTAACGCACGTTCAGAATAGGGAGTTATTAGTTTAAAGATATACGTACCGATTAAAAATAAAACTAAAGAAGTACCTAGATAAATTAAAAAATGGTCAAATGTTTGTAAGTAATAAGTTAAATTCATTTGTTTTCTCCTCTCATACCACAAGGTAAGAAATATGATAAATTATCAGTGATCTTTGCACCAGCACGAATTCCAATTGCGCTAGGTTTTTCATTGACAACAAAGCTCCCAACTAAAAGGTGGGCTTCTTGGCTTCCTAATTCAGTTTGAATTGTCGTAGAAGGTAAGTCTACATATTTTTGATAAACTTTTACGTATTGATCATACGTTTTTTGTTTCTGGGAGAAGATCGTTTTACCATCTTGCTTTACTTCAACTGTGTCTCCTTCACGCCCAAAGGCTGGTTTTGAAACATACATCTCTCCTGTTTCATAAAAAGGCTCTTCATCTAAATAAGTTGGGAGAAAATATCGCTCAATTACTTGAAGTTCTTCTTTTTCGAAGAATGGATGTCGTTCTTCATACATCCCCCAGATTAATGCCATTACCGCTTTGCTTTGCATTAAAAAAGCCGACACCGGGTTTAACATTCCTACTCGTCCGGCTTCCACGAGCTTCATGAATTCAATACCAATTGGATAGTTATCGGCTGATACATCCTCTAATAAAGCCTCTAATGGATATGTATGACGATAGACGATATCAACTTTTTTTCCTTCCGGGTCATATACTCCTTGATTTTCACCTTCGGGAACAATTTGAATTTTACTTAAAGGGACAAATGTAGCACCTTTGATTTTTGCTACTTTCATTAAATATTTCAATGTTTCTCTATCCTCAATATCGTCTTCGTGGGCAGTAAAAATAACATAAGGATGATCTGAAATTCCCAGTGAATTGGCACAGTGAAAAACACTGTTTCTAATGGCCTTTCCTAATTCCTCAGCAGTCTCCTGATTTGGATTGACTAAACCAAACTCCTCACAAACTAAAGCATTAACGTCAAACAACTCGCGAATAAAGGTAGGTGTATCCGAATTAAACTCAATAATTTTTGGCCCAGCTTGCGTTAACACAAAATCAAATCGACCAATCACTGTTTCATAAGGAATGGAAGTTGATCTCAAAAAAGACAACCCTTTTTCCGGGAAACCTAGGTCCAATAACGTTTCATCAGATACACTTCTTAACAAATAATTTACTTTTTTATAGATAAAATAAGCATCCTGAGTCGCTTTCCGAATTTGCTCAACTTCATTAATTGTTAATTCATAGCAATCAAAAAGAGCATACTCACTGCCATAAAGACGATCCCAAAAATCAGGTATTTGCACGTAAAAACTATTTCTTTGTCTCTGTTTATCCACCAAACGTACCACCACCGCCCATACCCGAACGCGGATTAGTAGTAATATTACCTGTATTTGGACTAGTATTTGTATTAGTTCTTGGTTGTGTGACTTGTTGGTTTGGTGGTGGTGTCGTACGATTAGTTACCCCGGTACCGGTCCTACCACCCGCTGTTGCACGCCCAGCCATAAATGCTGCAACTGTCGGAAACCACATACCACCGTAATAGTAATGTCCATGACGCGGAGAATTTGGTTGAGCACATTGATAGCCTTCTGCTTCCTCATCCCATGTCCATGTATCACAATCAGCCTCTTCCGGTGATGGTAAGGCTGGAACCTCGACTACTTCCACGTTATCATTTCGGTATTCAGGTATACCGACTAAATCATGTCTGGTAACACCACACCCTGACAGAGAAGCTAGAGCCACAGTTGTTCCAACTATTCCCTTTAGTAATTTATCTGTTTTTGGCTTTCTCATCTTTAACACCTCCAGTTCATATACGGAACTTCTATTCTTAGAGTTTCAATTCCTTTCAAATTTTATCATTTTCTTTTCTAATTGAGAAATTTGGATATTCTATATGCATTACGAGCTATTATTTTTTCTAACTAAGGGGAAAGTAACAGTAAGTCTTAGCAAAAAGGTGGGATTTGAAGAACATGGAAGAAATTCGAGATCAAATAACGATTCAAGATGAAGAGGGAAATATGGTTGATTTTAATGTTGAGGCCCTATTTGATATGGCTGATGATTCCTATGCCTTACTTTCTTCAGAAGATGAAGTAGTACTCATGAGAATTGAGGACGATGGTGACGAACAATCTCTAGTCGGTATTACCAACCAAGAAGAAAAGGCATCGATTTTAGCTGCCTATGCCCTTGCTGTTGAAGCTTCTCGCGATCCCAATATTATTTCTGATTAAAATTAAAGGCTCTTAAAGTAAACATTTTTACTTTTTACATTAAAATAATCGGAAAAATACCCTAGAAGAAGAGATCAGCCAATAAATTATGTAAGAAAAGAGCAAGACTCACTAAATTAGTTGTGAATTCTTAGTATTTTGTGTAAAAATCCGGCTTTTGGGATTTTTACGAAAGCAACAACCTTTGCGAAAACAACAGCCAAATTAAAGAAGGGTGTCCCATAGCTCCTAGGGTCACCCTCTTTTTCTGTAGTCTTAACTTTAGGATTAATTCCTACTTCTTAATTTTCACCATCTTGAATTCAAACCTTGAGTAAGATTTTTTTCATTTCTCTTAGTTGGTCCTAAGCGTTTTCCCCAGATACACACCCTTCACTTTTTGATTTATATGAAAAAAAATAATGAGGATTGAACGAATGGTTCAAACACATAATACTCATGTTTGAAAAAAACAAATCAACTTTTGTGGAGGTATTATTATGAATAACAACTATACTCAAGGTATGCAACAAATTAACGAGTGCCGTCAATATGCACAACAACTAATGCAACAAACACAACAAGGTAGCCAACAGTACAAGCAAATGTTACAGTCAGAACAACAAAATGTCCAAATCCTTGAACAAATGATCCAACGCGAACGTCAAGCTGCACAATATATCCAACAATCACTTCAAGGACATGAGCAAGCCATGCGCCAATGTCAACAAATTATCCAAACTTGTAACCAGTTAGAACAAGAGTTAAGAGGTCAAGGAAGCATGATGATGGGCTACAGCCAAACATCCACTTCTCACCAACCGATGCACCAACAAACAAATCAAATGATGAACCAGACTCATATGCAACAACAGCACTCTCCTTATTCTTCAACTAATTATTCTCAACAATAATTGTTAAGTCCTGGATAAAGTAAAGAAGCTAGGCACTCATTTACTGAGCACCTAGCTTTTTCCTTTTCTAGACAGATAAGGATTACCTGTCATCCAAAATCTCCAAGGATAATCTTTAGCTTCACCACTATTGTCAATTCCAACTCTCGTACCTTTTGAAATATCTGTTATTACGTTCCCTTCAGCAATATACAAAGGTAAATCTGTTAAAGAGTGTCCGTAATCTTCCATGGTAATGCCTAGTGCTTTTGTTAGTTTTCCTGGTCCGTTGGTTAGATCAAGGTCCCTCTTCACGTTATTTCTTCGTTGGTACATTAGTTCGAGACCATCCTTAGGCTCAACCGCCCGAATTAGTACTGCCTCTGGTTGGTCTATTGGGCCACTAACAACATTGACAAGACAATGGGTATGCATAACATAAGTATAGGTAATGCCAGCTGGTCCAAACATGACTTCCGTCCTCTTTGTTCTCCTGTTTCCATAACTATGTGCTGCTCGGTCCTCAGGTCCAATATACGCTTCCGTTTCAACAATCCACCCGGATGTTAGTCCATCTTCCGTCTCTTTTACTAGCAGTTTTCCTAAGAGAGCTTGTGCTAACTCAAGTGTAGGTAGCTGAAAGAAACTTTTTAATATCGGATTATATTTCATTGTCCACCCCAGAAAATATTTACTGTTTACTAAAGGCTCTTTTCGTAAACATTGTGGCTTTTTTACCCTAAAATAATCGGATAAATACCCTAGATGAAGATATCAGCCAATAAGCAATACTTACTAACTTAGTTGTGAATTCTTAGTATTTTGTGTAAAAATCCGGCTTTTGGGATTTTTACGAAAGCAACACTTTGCGAAAACAGCCTTACTAAAAGTATCCCTTTTTCTTCAACGTATCATAATTGAACAGGAGAATTTTCTTTGCATTTTTTTGTTGATAGGGCTACCAAGTGTCATGTTCGCTTTATCAGTATTAGATAATGACTCTTCTTATCCGTCTATTTCATGACTAGATCTTCTTGAAACGTAATAATACACAGCTCCTGTAACAACGAATGTAACAAAACCAGGAGATAGTGACTCAGGGAGTAGTAAATAACAGATCATCCCTACGACAATACAACCAAAACCTCGCTTATTATAGTGATAACTTTCATGAGCAAGATGTTCAAAATCTCTTTCTTTTAGTGTAAGATTTTTAACAAACAGAAAATCACATACGATAACTGCCGATAAAGGAATGATAAATGTTCCTAAATAACTTATAAAAACCTTAGCATCATTAACTAAAGCCGGAAATGCACTTAATGTAATGGCAACTAAACCAAAAACAATCGCACTTCTAATTCTCCCTAACCTTGGAATGCTATTCAACAAACTGTACCCACCAGTGTACGCATTCGATAAATTAATAGAGATCATTGAAAAAATAGCTGCTACAAATATGATCGTTATGAAAACGGGAGAATTCGTCATCTGGGTTGAAACGACATAAGGATTCCAACTTCCTGCTAAAGTTGCCGTATACGCCCCAAGTACAGCGGTCATAGAAAACCCAATTACGTTGCCAAGATAAAGACCCCAATAAGCTTGTTTTGGTGTTTTTCCATAACGGGCCATATCGGACGCTGAACTGACACCAGAGACATATTGCACGAAAGCTAAGCTCGCAAAGAAAACAAACGAACCAACCGAATTAATTCCATCCTTTCGGAAAACATCTTGAAACGTCATACCAACTTGCTCAGTTGTGACAAAGATATAAAGCATCACAACTCCCCCTAAAAACAAGACAGGTAGAAAGTATTTCGTTATTTTCTTTACAGCCTCAAAACCTATTAAAGCCAGGATAGCCATAATCGTTGCCATACATAACGCTAAAGGTATAAACGAGACGTGATAACCAACAAAGCGTTCAATTAATTCTTTTAGAAGATACGTTCCACCTATTGTTTGTACACTAAACCAATACAAAGAAGTTAAAGTTCGAACGGGAGAGGCGACATAACGAGCTCCTCTAATCCCCATAATTGACCTAATTGCATACTGCGCCGGAATTCCGTATTTTGCCCCTGGTAAAGCTAAAAAGGAAACAAAGAAAAACGCCATTGCAGCCCCAGTTACAGTTGCTAACACTGCGTAAAAAAATGAAAGTCCGCCCTCCAATACAGCAAGGGCTGGAACTAGAAAGTTGCCCGCATTCACAGATACTGCCATCTGGATCATGGCATACTCCATTCCAGATGTCGTCCTCAGTTGGCTTGGGACAGCTTCCAAACCGAAACGTTCAATAACGTTCTTTTTTTCTTTAATTTTAAGTGCTTCTCCCATACTTATCCCCCAATTGATTGAGCAATAGAAAGTAAATCCATAGGCTGGTGGGCAGTATAATCTGGCTTCTCGATTTCCGTTACCTCAATCGAGTCAAAGCCCCAGCTGACCCAAGCGATTTTAATACCTGCTCTTTTACACGCCAAAATATCACGTAGTTCATCTCCAACATATAGAACCTCTGAAGCTTTTAAACTGTGCTTCTTTAAGAACTGTTTAATTACTTTGTCTTTTCCAAAGATGGAGGCTACTAATATATCATCTATATTCTCAATTTCATTATTCTGAAGTGCTTGTGTAATATTCTCTTCTGTATTTGACGAAATAACGGCCAGATTAAAGTCTTCTTCAAGTTTCTCCAATAAATCTCTAATGCCAGGGAACAAAGAAAGTTGCTCTGTACCTTTTTTATACATGAGCAAAAAATCAATCAAGGCAAAAGGAATTTTATATAATGGGAAACCTATTGCCTTACACCGCTCAGCGATTGGAAACTTACGCAAGTGTTCAATTTGCTCTTGACTAAGCCTATTAAACTGGTACTTTTCTGCTAATTGATTGATAACTTGGATAGAAAAATCTTTTGAATCAACCAAGGTTCCATCAAAATCAAAAATAATATATTTTAACATCCTGGGTTCTCCACCCCTTTTACAATTTTATCTGCCATATATGCTCTAAGGAATACAAAAAGATGTCATTTACATTCAAATCTTCTTTTTGATCTTCCACTTCTTTAATTACATGCTCTAAATGAATAAACTCCTTCTCTATGTATGTATTTAACATAGCAAAGTTTGGTGTTACCAACCGCCCTTTTTTCAAGTGTAACAACGCTGCTACTTCTGATTTAATTCCTTGCTCACATACATCTAACAAATGTTCAAACTCCACCGAAGGAATAGTTTGTTTTCTTTCTAACCAGCGACAATAAAGGAGGGGACGGAGGACATTTAGATACAATTTGACTGATGGTTCATCATCCTTGAGTGCGGCTTTATAGTTACCCTTGGCCATATGTAAGTAATGAAAAAAGCAAGTTCGCACTGAAAAGATGTAAGGAACAACCTCTTTAATTTTATTAGTTATCGTCTCGTTTTCAAGATAGATAATGGATGATTGCAACCATTCTAACAAAGTCGGGTTCGATTTTGTTAACAGAAATAAAGCCTTTTGTAGATCCCAACCAACAAGATCAAGTTGATTATTAACTGGTAAGGAAATCACATCATCTTTTTTCTTATCAATTGATAAATACCATTGAATTGGCCGAATGTAAAGAAAACGGACATCATAATCACTAGTTGGTGTGGCAAGCCCTGTAGACCTACTACCTGCTTCACAGGCAAATATTATTTTTACAGAATACTCTTCTTCTATTGTTTGAAGCTGTTTAAGAATACATTCTTTCATCATATATTCACCCCAAAAAAAGACAGTGCTATTACACTGTCTTCATTATAATCGTTTAAAATAATAATTCATATACTTCGCTTAATTCATGTGCCCGTTTTTGATCTTGCTCTTTTTTCGCATAACTGATCTCGTTTTTTAATACCAAATCTAAAACTGCCATTTCTGCCTCATTTAAGTCGTTTACGAATTCACCTTCATTTTGATAATGACCTTCCTTTAATTTTGTGTAAATCCGCTGACAGCTTGGGTATTTCTCTGTATAGTTTGATAACGATTCACGTAAATAGCCTAGTGTAGCATCCATTTGTAAAACCCCCTAAATATTATGTTCCTCACAGTATGTATCAACGAGTTCTTCGATTTTATTTAATTCAGGGAACTCTCCATGAAACTCAAACTTAATCTCCTCAACGAACTTGCCATTTTTGGAGACATGTATAGCCCCTTTTTGATTAATGACACTGAATTCAGGCTCAAATCGGTAGCCATTCCGATCAATTGCTCCCATAAAAACAACCCCTTTACTTATAGAGAACCATTTATATTATGACCCATCGTTAGGAATTTTATTGAAATATTTATATTAAAAATAATGCATATTACAAATGTAATGAATTTTAAGGGGGATTATCGATGGAATATTTTCAACGAGAAACAATCATTAATGAAATGAACGATTCTTTACAAGGTATGCTAGCTAAGTACGGCCTTGATGATGTCGGGATCTTTGAAGAAGAAGGAGAAGGCAAGACGTATTATTTAGGTTATACAGTCCGTAAGAATGGCGTGGTTTACATGATTCACCAAGCTTTTACGAAAAATGAGGAAGGCCAGTTAGCACCTGCAGAATCAAGCTGGGTTATTGAAAGCGAGGCTGGCGATACGAGAGGCTATCAAAATCTTGACGAGGTTTTTAATTACCTTGAAGAGGATCGTATTAAACATTAATTAGAAAAAGGCTGCCTTAAGGGCAGCCTCTAATTATTTTTAATTAATAACCGTAACCAACGTAAGAAGCACCGATGATCACTAGTAAAATAAACAATACAACGATTAACGCAAAACCTGCACCCATTAATATCTACTCCTTTAACAATTTTAGTGTGGAACAATTAAATCCACCTACGAAATTACTATATTCATTTCAGTCAAATGTGTATGGGCGAATGTTTAGTTAAGCTACTAATCAACAAACGCCTACTAGTTGCCTAGTAATACCAGTGTCCATAAGGTGGTCGATGGTGAAACGGCGGTCTACCATAATGATGGAATGGTGGTCTACCATGATGATGGAATGGTGGTCTGCCGTAGCCAAAGTGTCCAAATCCAGGACCGTAGCCATAGCCACCATAAGGTACACCAAAGCCAGCTCCATATGGTGCTCCAAATCCTCCACCAAACGCTCCTCCTAAACCTGCGCCTAATGCTCCTCCTAATAATAATGGCACAGCTGCAGCGCCTAATAGTCTCTCATCATTTGGATCGTATTGTACATGTTGATCAGATCTAACGTTATAATACGGGTTTTGTTCTTGTGGATAATAATTATACATAGGATAGCCTCCTTCAATTTTCGTACAATTTATACTATGTATTTGTCTATATATGGAGCAAGTACCTAGCGCCTACTTTTGGATTGAGAACCAGAAATATTAAAAACTAGATATATACCTAGTTTCCTAGTATAATTATCTTAGAAAAGCTGAAAGGTAGTGTTCCTATGGACATCTTTACATTCCCTGATAAGGCTTCCGGTGGTTTCGGTTATGCTTATCTTGCCATGGCATTTATGTTTATTGTCGCGAAAATAACGTTAACAAAATTAAAAAAAGCTGATCAAAAAGCGAAAGAAGAAGTTGCGCGAATTGAATTGGAAATGAAAAATCATAACAGCGTAAAAAATAACCCGAATAGCTTTTAACTATACGAGTCATTGTTAGATTTAGATTTAAACGGTCATCATGGCCGTTTTTTTTGTTGGCTGTTTTCGCAAAGTTTGTTGCTTTCGTCTTATCTCATTTTCTTTAAAATCATTTTTTCAATCATTGACCAGGGCAAAAGTGCCTTACTTAAAATTTGTAACCTTACGCCTTTCCCAACCTGATACCGTAGCTTTGGTCTCTTTGTTTGACAAATCTTCAAAATTCTATGTATGACCTCACTAGGATCTGCAGCATCCCTAGCTGATTGTTTTGCGTACTTATAGACAAAACCGATCCCTTTTTCGTAGTCGTCTTGTCCACTTACCTCCACTCCCTCTAAACTCTTATCCCATATCTCGGTTTTAAAAGATCCTGCCTCAATTAAGCTTACATAGATCCCAAACGGAAGGACCTCAAGTCTTAACGATTCACTAAAACCGGATAGAGCCCATTTTGATGCAGCATAAGGTCCCATTGCTGGAAATCCAAATCTTCCACTTATACTACCAATATTAATAATTTTCCCTCTTCTTTTCTCACGCATTAACGGTAAAAATGCTTTTGTAACTGCTACAACACTAAATAAATTTGTTTCGAGTTGCTTACGCCATTCATCTAGTGATAGGTGTTCAGTCATGCCACCTGCACAGTAGCCAGCATTATTAATAAGAATGTCAAGTCGACCAAACTTAGTTTCTATATACTCTTTAACTCTTATTATATGGTCTGTATTGGTCACATCTAACTCTAAAATTTCTAGATGTTCTTCAAGTTTTCGTTTCTTTGCTTCAGCTTCCAAAGCCACTCTTTTCCCTAGGTTTCGCATAGTGGCTACCACCAAGTACCCTTTTTGAGCTAATTGGAGTGCTGTTAAAAATCCAAAGCCACTGCTTGTACCAGTAATTAAGACAATTTCTTTTTCCATCATCATCCTCCTCGAACCAAAATCCCTTCGGATATATATCAAAACCTTCAAAGAGATCCTTCCTATATTATTGAAGGTTTCTCAATATGTATCGTTTTGTTTATAATCTTACCTTTAATCAATATATACTTACAACTTCTCTTCTCCTTATCTACTAAGCTACTAATAGTCTAGTAGTGACTTGGCAAATTCATTGATGGCTTTTTCATCGAGTGTTGACACGTCTTCTGTGTCACCTTTCATTTTCTTTATGATTGTTTTTTCGATATAATTCATTTTCCCAAATAAAAATTCCCCACCAAATAACCCATTTGCTTTCGAATGCTCCCGTAAGACTTGAGGGTAGGATTGTTCGAATTGAACATTAGCAGACTCTCCTTCACGCATACAGCAAAGGAAGAGCCCTAATCTCTTGGCAAGAAGTTCATTCTCAAAACGTTTCATAAAGTTTGTTACTTTACGTTGTATCATACCGGCGTGAATAGAACCACCTATTATTACTTGATCAAATTCTTCTAGGTCTAGGTTTTTTATTTTCTTAAGATCAATAATAGTAACCTGACCAGTAATTTTTTGTCCTAACATCTTTGCAGCTTTTTCTGTTGTCCCATGGGAAGAAGCGTAAATAATTACTGTATCCACAAAAGAACACCCCTTAAATAGTATAGACCTCACCAAAGTAGCTCTAGTTTGGCAAGGTCAGTAGGTAATGTGAGCTATGTATTTTCAGCAAATTTACCACCAAAGCATGTAAGTGTCAATAGTATCCAACAGTAGTTCAAAGAGCTGTCATAATTAGAGACAGCCCTCGATATCTTAAATTAGTCTTACTCCCTTTGTAAACTTATCCATTTCTTTTATATTTTCGTTTCGTTCACCACCATCAGATAGTTCCTCTGAGAATTCATGATCTTCATTTGATACAAGTTTAGATGATTTGATGTCACCAGGTGTTAGGTTATTATTTGGAGCATCCTCTTGATTTAGTTTGCTCATTTAGTTTCACCCCTTTCTAAAAATAGCTTTCCCTGTCTGGATGAAACAAATAAAAAGTCGGCAAAATAACCTTAATCTCAACCAAGGAGGACTTACTGTGGTACAGCGTGATTCAAGTCAATACAAAGTTACTAAAGGCAAGATAAAAGACAATGGAATATCAGCGTATGAGTACACAACTGGAAACAAAACAAGCAAACCAAAACAAAAGGAGTCAAACCATGAAAGATAAGCAACTAAAGTCTAAGGAAGATAAAAAGGCAGAACAACATGAATCCTATGGGTTAGAACCTGAAATGAGTTTACAAAATGTACGATATTCAACTACTGAAAATGAATACCTTAATGAATACGACCAAAATCAAGAAGAATAAAAAAAAGCGAACCTGGAATTCACCCCCAAGTTCGCTTAGCTTAATTTGCTTTTTTTGTTTCATTTGTGATCTTTGGAAGTACAATTTTAAAACAGGTTCCTTTTCCTACTGTACTCTTTACAGAAATTTGACCATCAAAAATTTTAATGATACTGTACACAACCATCGTTCCTAAACCTGTCCCTTTTTCTTTTGTCGAATAATAAGGGGTTCCTAATCTAGTAATTTGTTCTTCCGTCATTCCATTTCCTGTATCTATAATTCTAATTACCGCATGAGTAGCCGTTTCCTCTATACTTATTAAAAGTTTCCCACCATGGGCCATTGCCTCAAGTCCATTTTTAGCTAAATTAATTAGGGCCTGATGAAGTTTCTGCCTTTCAGCTAGTATGTAAACCTTTTCCGACTTCTCAACTTCTATAGTTAAGTTACTCATTGCCGCAAAAGGAGCTAACACTTTATGTACGTAATCTACTTCACTATTCAACTCTAGCACAACTACGTTTTCTAGAGATGGTTTAGCGAAAGTTAAGTAATCTGTGATAATTTCTTCAGCACGTTGCAACTCGTCTAAAGATAGTTTTATGTACTGTTCTTTTTTATCACTAGAAACATCACTACAACGTAGTAATTGTAAGAACCCCTTTGTTACAGTTAACGGATTTCGAACTTCATGAGAAATACTAGCAGCAATGTCGCCAACTATTCTCAGTCGTTCCAATTTGTTTAGTTCATTTATTAACAATCGTTCTTTTCTTACTTTTTCAATAAACGAAACAAACAAAATAATTCCGACAAAATGAATTACTATTGCTAATGTTGAAATTGCATAGCCCTTTAAGTTAAGTGAAGTTCCGGAAGCAAGGAATAACCCGATTAGAACTACGGCCCAAATGCTTGAAGTAACTAAGGTCAATTGTAGCCTCTTTTTTAGAGTCATAGCTTGTGAAAACTTTGGGATTATGATCCATAAAATTGCTGAAACTACGAGATAAATTACTACAGTAGAATAAAAGCCAAAATCAAGTCCAACTTGATAGCGGTATAAAATTATCACCGTAAAAAGTCCCACCATCACTCGACGCCCTCCATATAAAGCGCCAATGATAAATGGCAGTTGGCGAATATCGATTAAATATCCTGGTGTAGGAGAAATAGTAAAAGTCATACACATGATAATTGAAAAACTAGAAATGATAAAAATAAAAAATTCTTCTGAAAGCTTTGTAACTTTTTTTTCAATAAAGTAATGATAAAGAAAAAACAAGAGCAGAACAAAACAAACATTCAACAAAAACATTTTCATTTCGATAATCGTTACCAAGATTGCACGCCCCAATTCTAAAAGTGTAAAAATAAAACCCACAAATTAGAAAGAGTTCTTGTGGGCGTAAGCGGAATGAATTAACGTTATTGAGTTTTAGTGGATATTTCTTTTTTAAACTCGGCAATACCAATAATCATAAGTGCCTCTAGTTCCTCATCTGTCAAGCGTTCCTGCAGTTTACTAGCAATCTTCTGTTGTTCACTACTAGATAATCCACCTTGAACCTGTGTAGCTATTTCCGTCATTTCAGCTATTGAAAATTTTGATAAAACAACTTTAACGCCTTCTTCTTTTGTAGAAAAAGGAAGTGCATGTTCACTACCTACATTTTCGGAGAAAGAAGCAACAATCTCATTAATATTCGGGTCGCTTAAGATTTGATCTAACATTTCCTCATCTAGTAAATCACTAACGATATGTTCAATGACTTTATCAGAGGCTATTGAAAGAAAGTAGTTATAAGCATAATTACCTAAAAATCCAGCAGATAATAATAGTAAAATAACTATAAAAAACTTTTTCAAAAACACTTCCCCCCTTAATCTATAATTCAAAACAGTACGTTTGATGGGAAGTTTTGGCATTCTGGCCAACGAAATTTTCCTTAACTATTTTTATTATAAATAGTTAAGGAAAATTTTTCTACAAAAATCTTCTCCCATAGTTGAAAATACCTACTTATTGTTGACACTTATTTTACACAATTAGTCTATGACTTTCGTAACTTCGTATCCTTGTTGTTTTAATAAATCGATAATACTATTTTCCCCCACTAAATGAAGGGCTCCTACGACAACAAAAAAAGTTTCTGACTGACCATTTTTTAGAAAGTCTTCAATTTTTGCCGTCATTTCCTTATCTCGTTTATCGGTAAGAGCATAAAAGTAGTCAACAACATCCCCTGATTCATCTTCTTCAATAGTACGAAGTTTACTTAGTCCATGAATGTCCCCGTGCTTCCACATTTCCATTAACTCTTCAATTTGCTTAATTGTGTTATCTTGATCTTCGATAGTAGCCTTTAATGCTTTTTCTTGTGACTCAGGTAGCAACATTGAATAAAGGTTTAATTGATCATGTATCGTTTCTAGGCTAAGGATCTCCTTTTTCTCAATTTCAGCTTTAGAGAGAAAATATTGATCAATACCAAGTTCTAAAGAAAAGCCTGCGTTTTCTAACAATGTCGACTCTAGCATATCTGCTAATAGCCATGGTTTAAAAATCGTAACTGTTTCTTCGTTCAGACCTAATTCACTTATCGTACCTAGTAATTCCTCATAAAGATCAGGTGAGATGTGATCCTGTATCGTGGTTCCATCTTGATACACACCGATTTCAAACATGACCTCCATCATCTCCATCGGATCGATGTCATTACTATTAATCTCTACCACCAAATATTCAGAGTTCTGGTAAGCAGCTTCTACTTTTTCATGAAGAGGATAAAGGTTAGGTAAACCAATGTGAATAGAACCCAATAGGTATACAGTATTTTCACCATACGTAATTTCATAAAAAACGCCCTTGGATCCAATGTCTTCCTGTTGTTCCATTGTCTTTTGCGTACAACCTATAAACAATAACGATATGATCAGTACTAGTATTAGCGGCAAAAGCTTTTTAGTAACTATGAAAACCATCTCCTATACATAATTCATCTGTTTATATCTACGTAACACTTCTCGCTATAGTTTCACTAAACTATCTGGCCGACCAAGAATTCTACAAAATTTCTACTATCGAGTCTAACTGCTACATAAGGCGGGTTAACATGTTGATTTTTTTGGAGAGGGTGACCAAGCCATAGAAGCTTTTGATCAATAATTACACACGGGAAGGGCAGTGTTTCTGTAAGATAGGTAACTCGCCGTTTGATTGGTAAACGGTGTTTTGAATGAAAAGTGACCAAAACCTTATGAGAAAGTGTTTCTACTGCATCTAACCATTCCGGTGATAACTCTGCTCTGTCTGGTAATGAGATGAATACGGAGCTATTTGCTCTATTCAGGTCTTGAATTACTTGATCAAGTTTCAGAGCATGCACCCACCGAAATTTGGGCTGCTGATGATTGATCCAAGCACCGATTTGTTGGTGAGTAATCACCTTGTTATTCTTCTCTTGGTGCTCTACTAACTGTCTAATTGTTTTTCCAGGATACATAGTATTTTTCACGAACGTTCGGTTACTAACATGAATGAATTTTCCTTTTGTTCTTGTGATGGCAACGTTCACCAGACGTTCACTATCTTTTCCTGTTAAAAGCATACTCGCACGTTCTTGAGGATACCCATCTACTGTATCAAAAATCATCACGTCCCGCTCACTACCTTGAAAGCGATGAACTGTAGCCGCTTGAATTTGACCTAACTGCAGTTCATTTTCATAGAATTCTTTAAGAAGTACTTCCATTAACTGTGCCTGCGCTCGGTAAGGTGTCACATAGCCAATAGACTTTGCCCCTCCAACTGCAGCTTCGTGAACGAGTTGGAAAGAGAGAAACAGGTGCCATAAGTTTAATCGGGATTTAGACGCTTTTTCTTGTATACAATATTGACCAGTGTAACTGGTATCTACTAAAACATTCGCAATAGTTGAAAAAGGAGGTAATGCCGCTAACTCCCTTCGTTTCTTTTCCATACTAGGATGATCAAAGACCTTAGATCGATAAATATGTTCATTTGTAAATGCTGAAACATCTGGATGCATTCGTCTTTGTTCATTTAATAACATTAAATGAGGGTGTAACACTCCTGTTTGTCGCCCGTCAACTACTCCAGCTCTGTGAAAGATATCTTCCCTAAGCCACTTATCAACTAACGAATGCCTTGCTGCTGCTATTGGTGGTAACTGTTTGAAATCCCCAGAAACAATCACCCGTTTACCGAGCGCTGATGCAAAAGCTACCTGTGGAACATATGCCATACTCGCTTCATCGATAATGACAATATCAAAGTCTTTTTCATAAATTGCACCATCAGTAGCTGCTTTTGCAAGGGTAGTTCCAATAATCTTCGCTTCTTTTAAAAAGCCTAATTCTTTTTGTCTTACCTTTTCTATAATAGAAGCTAATTTTCTTTCCATCGCAAGTAGCGATTCGCTGTCACGTCTACTAAATGATTGTGTTAGATCCGCATTTAGTAACTTTTTTTGCTTCCTAATTACTTCTTGTTCCTTCGCAAGCTTTGGTTCACGCTTTTCTAGCAAGCTCATAGTCGTAATTGACTCTAGCATAAGCTGTTTTGAACCTATCCCATAACGAAGTACATCCCCTTCGGTAAAACGAGACTTTTTGGTTAGAAACTGAACGATTTCTTGTACCAATACATCAACGGCTTGATTACTTTGAGATAAAATCAAGACACGTTTTCCTTGAAAATATTTGTTAGCCGCTACTCTCGCTAACGTATACGTTTTTCCTGTCCCAGGTGGTCCCCATACAAATGTCGCTGGATTGTATTGTGATCGAAAAAACAACTCATGCGAGTTACTCTTATTTTTTTCAATCGGATGTTTCGGTGATATAGTCGGTTCCATAAGCTGGTGGATGCGATTACGTTTTCGTTTACTTTTCATACTTTCATCCAAACGCAAACAAAGTTCCTCTAACAATTCCCAGGGGTCATGCAATAAAATCGCTTCATCAAAAAGATCCCCTAAAGACTTCTCTAAAGAGATAAATAAGCTTCGCTGTTCTGATGATAAAATTTTTCCGGTATATACTTGACTTCCCCATTGGATTCGGATATTTGCTCCAACGGGGATTACTATTTCTGAAAGTACTTCAATACGGTACGTGAAATTTTTGGTAGTAGCAGAAATTTGCTGACCATTTTTTACTCGATATTTTGTACTTCCGTATTTTTTTAAGTGATTTATTTCAATTTGTAGTGCTTGCTGCCATTCTTTTACGTATTCCATTAGCACTCTTTCCTTTAGAAAAAAATAGTCGCTCAATCTAGCAACGATTGAGCGAACTATATTAATATAGCATATTATTGTAAGGTAAATCCACCAGATGATGTTCTGACAGTAATTTCATAGTCGCCAGAACCTATTTTTCCATAAATGTTGTTATTTGAATTTTGTTCAAAGCTGAAGCCAGGAATTGTGATATTGCCTCTTCCAGAACTACCCTTATAATCTACGGTTGCCGATGGTGTTTCCTTCAAGCGAATGTTCACCCCACCACTTGATGTAGAAGCATGAATATTACCATCTAGTTGAACGTTATCTAAATTAATAGAACCAGAACTCGCATTAGCGGATATCTCCCCTCCAACGTTAGTCATTGTAATACTCCCTGAAGATGTAGAGACATTGGTTTTCTCCGCATGCTGATTTACCAACGTAATTGCCCCACTACTAGCTCTTGCATGAATTGCTCTTGCATGGCTGTCGGAAGCTTTGATAGCACCACTAGAGCTAACCAAACGGAGTTCTTTTTCCGCTGTTACATTCGAAACTACAATACTGCCTGAACTTGCATTGATGTCCATTTGTTCTGCTTGAATATCTTCGATTAGTACTTTTCCAGATGAGGAATGAATACTTATGCTTTCAAACATTTTTTCCGGAACCTCGACGATTAATTTGGCATTCATAATGTTTATTCCAAAGTTAAACCACGATGTTCTGTTTGGTCTTTTTATATTTATTTTTAGTGTATCTTTACTTGTTTCCACATCTAACATGAAAGAGTTTTTGACGTGACTACTGACCTCTCCTGTAAATTTAACATCAATATCTTCACGATCAGCGGAAACAACTGTAATACTTGGGGATGAAGAATTGATTTCAATACTAGTGATATTATCACCATAAACCGTACGGCCCTCATCAAATGGCGTAGTATTTTTCGAAAACAAATGAAAAACTGGTTGAGTGGAATTAAAAACTAACGCTAATACACCAATCGCTATAAGTGCTAGACCTAATAATGCTCCTTTGTTCAATTTGTACCTCTCCTTTATTCATATTGTATAATTACAGTTTAGAGCTTTTTCTTCGTTTCCATAATCAACCTGAGATATATCTTTTCTAAGCCTTGAGTCTTAGTCCGGACTCCTATATATGGGGATAATACCATATAATAGGTAAATTAAGTATAAAAAAAATCGAGAACAGCTTATGCTGGCTCGACTTTTTTTTCATGAGTAACAACTTTCTGATCAGAAAAGTAACTAACAATGATTGTAATAATTGGACCAAGCCATAAAAACGCTGCAAACATAACATAATCTAAGGTAGCAACACCAATCGCAGCAGCTGACAAAATCGCTACCATGTTCCATGGAACTAAGCCCGAGGTAACAAGAGCGGAGTCACATACTACCCGACCGAGGTCCTCTTGGTTGTAGCCTGCTTCTACCCACGTTTTCTTAAGAGAACGCCCTGTCAACATCACAGGAAACGCTTGGTTACACCCTACAATCGCAAAAAGAATTCCAATCACAACCGTTCTTGCTGTGTAGCTTGTAAGCGAGTAAGCTTTCTCAAACATTTTTTTCATGAAAACTTCAAACAACTTTGCTTTGTCTAATATTCCATTCATCATACTAGCCAGTGTAATAAATAGAAACAGTTGGCCCATTGTCAGTATTCCGCCACCCCGGAGTACTTCCTCAAGTCCTTGATTTTCATGGTGATACCCATACCCAAGATTTTGCATTACTTCCATAATTCCTTGACTTTGAAAAAAGAGCGCTAATGCAATCCCTGTTAAGACTCCAAATCCTAGGGCATAAATCGTCCGTACTTTTAAAAGGATGCTTCCAAATAAAACGATGATCGGCAGTAAAGTAACTAGCGAAATATGAAAATAATCCTCTAACAAGTTCGTAACAGCTAAATTTTCAATGACATTCGTAGGCTTAACAAAAAAGCCAAGGATAAAATAGAATAATGCTGAAAATAACAACATGAATAAAGTAGTAGGAAGCATCCTCCAGAACATTTTCTTTGGGTCTCCATCAACAGAGTTTGCAGCCAAGTGAAATGCGGATGATAAAGGCGAGCAGCGGTCTCCAACAAATGCTCCTGAAACAAGTGCACCCGCGACCAAAGCGATAGGCACTTGCACAGTTATCGCAACCCCAATAATAATAATTCCAAGTGAACCAAGAGTCCCAATAGCTGTACCTAACACAAATGATGTAACGGAAGCTATTAAAAAAGCAAACAACAAAATCCAAGTTGGTTCAATCCATTGTACAATGTAGTAAATCATTGTAGGTACAGTCCCGCTCATAATCCATGCTGGGATTAATAATGAAATAAGCCCTAAAATATAAATAACAGGCTTAATTCGCTTAAATCCATCTAAGCTAGCAAAAGCCACATCTTTCAATGTAAAACCTTTCTTTAAAACTAGTAATATCACCAACAATAAGGCCACCGCAAAAC
Organism: Anaerobacillus alkaliphilus; assembly: GCF_004116265.1. Taxonomy (NCBI): domain Bacteria; kingdom Bacillati; phylum Bacillota; class Bacilli; order Caryophanales; family Bacillaceae; genus Anaerobacillus; species Anaerobacillus alkaliphilus. The sequence continues at coordinate 24,166 of NZ_QOUX01000050.1, forward strand.
CGATCACAAGCGGAATTTTATAAATTGCTGCTACCGCTAAGCTCACCACGATAAACAGAAATGTCAAAATAGCGTCTTTCAACTGATACTCCTCCAAGAAATATAATCACTTACTCATTTTATCTCTTGAGAGGAGTAGCAGCAAAGAAAAAGTTTAGTTTTGTTTTGTTTTGTTTTTCATATAATGATCACCTAATGTTCGTTCCCGTTATTGCTCAATCTTTAAAACGGATACATGACACTTCCTGAAAGTATAACCTAGAATGCAAACACATGGTTTCCAATAATAGTCGAGACTGTTCGTGAGCGTACCCATTGATCATTGGTTTTACTAGGATTATAAAAGTAAAGTGATCCTCTCGTTGGATCTTCCCCTGCTAAGGCTCGGCGAGCAGCCTCGTAGTTGACAGCGCTTGGATTGGCTCGATCCAATTCGCCATTCCCAGCAGGAGTAAACTGAAAATGGCCATGACTTCGTTCGTAAATAACCTCTCTTACTGTATTTGGGAACTGGTTATGCTTTACTCGGTTTAGGATGACCGCCGCAACAGCAATTTGCCCTTCCAATGACTCTCCTCTAGCCTCAGCAAAGATAATTTTAGCTAATAGGTCCAACTCTGCTTGATTTATATTTGTTTGTACCTGTGGTGTTGGAGCTGTACGGACTTCGCCACTTATTGGAACTATCAATACTTGTCCAATCCTTAAAAAGTCAGAGGTTAGGTTATTGGCGCGACGAATCGCATCTGCTGTTGTACCATTCCTAGCAGCAATATGTGACAATGTATCCCCAGAAACTACGGTATATGTAGTGGTTGGCGTAGTTGTCGTTTGTGTTGTCGATGTTTGAGCTCCATTCGTCGGAATGACCAACGTTTGCCCTAGGCGTAGTGTATCAGATGACAAATTATTTCGATTTTTTATTGCATCGACAGTTGTACCGAAACGTTGTGCAAGTAAAAATAAACTATCTCCTGAAACAACGGTATGGGTCGTTGTTTGCAGTGTAGACGTTGTCCCACTTGGAATTGTTAACGTTTGTCCTACTCGTAAAAAGTCAGACGTGAGGTTGTTTGCTTTTCTTATCGCATCCACTGTTGTACCAAAACGTTGGGAAATAAGAAATAAGCTATCTCCAGAGACGACAACATAATTGGTTGTTGGCCCAGTAGCTGTTCCATTTGGTATCACTAGAGTTTGTCCAACACGAATTACATCGGACGTAAGATTATTGCTAGTCCGGATTGCTTGTACTGTTGTTCCAAAACGCACGGCAATCTGTGACAGTGTATCCCCAGAAACTACGATATAGGTTCTTGTAACATTTTGTTGCGTAGGGGCTGTAGAGGCTTCTGCTTTAGGTGTTAAATTAATAAATCCTAACGACGTAATAAGCAGCGTCCCAGCTACAATTTTGATTGCTTTCACTTTTAAATTTGGTAAATATTTCTTAGTGTAACTAACAGCTTCTTCTTCAATCGTCTGTATTTGCTCTTTTTCCTTAGTACCTAACTCTGCAGCAAATTCTGTATCCTGTTCACTAAGGTACAAAACAACTTCATAACCATCCTCTGTTGGGTTTAACCGATAATGAGAAAATGCTTCCATTCTCTTCCCTCCTTCTCAGTTAATATCCCCAACATTCTTAAAAACTGGCATAAAAAATTAAAGGCTGTTGTTTTTTGTGCGACGAGTAACCGCAGGAGCAATGTTTACGAATAGAGCCAAAATAAAAAACTCATGTGACACAAACCACATGAGTATCCTATCTTAAAATATTCCCCCAAGATCAAGATCAATCCCATCACTACTGTCTAGAAACTCTTCATAACCATCAAACAAATGAAGTAGTACAAAGCCAGAAGCTATAAAAGCATAATGATAGCCATTAACAATTAGTTGCCGATTCCTTGATAATGATATTTTGTACCTATTTTTCAATTCACCTCTTGGCACTAAATCTTCTGAAAGTAGTTGAGAACCTTGATGTAGGGCACTTTCCTCAACTACTGCTAGGATAAAGCTTTCTTCTTCACTAGGGTTACTACCTTCAAGAAAGGCTGCAGGTGATACGAGCATTATGCCTTCATTTATGATACAGTCGCTTCCTTTACGTATTCTCGTATACGTAAATTCACCAGAAACCTTATCTCGGAATCCAATGACACAGTGGTAATAATTTTCTTCTTCTGCGACAATATCAAAATAACTAGTGCGTTTAATCGGCTCGTTCGGATTAAAGCCAATCATCCGGTCGAGTAAAGATCGTTTTTTACCAACTCTCTTCACATCTAATTTCCAATCCGTTTTGCCAATTTGAAAAAGGAACATCCCGTCTGGGTGTTTGACGAAAGGTTTTTTTTGGACATTCGTTAACTCAGACATGCTGATCCCACCTTTATTGGTTTAGTTTTCGTGATTTCATTATACTACAAATATTCTGATAGTTCGAAATTGTTTATATCCATATGTATTCCAAAACTTAAAGGAAATTCATTCTGATTTTACTAATGTGTAAAAAAAGAGCACAAAGTCCACTCTCATGAAGTTTGTGCTTTTTTTGTCTAAAATACATCTCTTCGTATAAACGTTGTAAAGGAGATGAAAATAGCTGCTATCCCCCATACCAACAAAACAGTAAAAGAGAATAATAATGACATTCCTTCTATCGGTGGTGTTAATCCTGTTAGGTATTGGGTCAAATTCATATTGACCATGAAGAGATATTTGGCAGTTTCCCAATCACTAACCATACCACTTAAGATCGTTCCAGAAATTAGTAAAGCTAACATAATACCCATTCCTGCAGCAGTGCTCCTAATAATAACAGAGAGCATAAACGAAAGTGTTCCGACAACTAACGTCACAAACCACGCTAATCCAAATGCCATTAGTAAATACTGCCATTGCGAGACTAAGATTACATTGGCTGTATGTAAAATTCCATCACTTGCTTGAAACCCCATAATGACCGGAGCACTCCAGCCACTGTAGCCAAAGACAAAGCCAGAAATGAAAAATGAGAAAAAGCCAAATATAAATAGTACCAACGAAACTGCAAGAACTAGTGTAATGTATTTGCTAAGTAATATTTTCCAGCGTTTTACAGGTCTTGTTAGTAATAATTTTACCGTTCCCAAACTGTGTTCAGACGATACAAGGTCAGCTGCGATTATCATAATCAATAACGGTAGCAACATATGAACGGCACTTTCTAAGAAACCTCTCATAAAACTAGGTGCACCGGGTTCGAGCGGATTAATATCATGATCTAAGTAGTATTGTTGTTGTTGAATGCGAACTTCTAACTGCTGGCGCCGTTCTTCAGATGTTACGCGGTTGCTATTCAAGCGATCTTTCGTATCGGCAATTTGTAATTCAATGGTCGTCCGCCAATCTGACGTATTGTATCGCTCCATGGTTCGCTCCGCTTGTTTTAGTTGAGCATAGGTAAACATCGAGATTAACGCAATAATAATAAGGGTAATAACAATCAATTTCTTTTTACTCACGAGCTTCAGCAGTTCGTTTTGAACCAGTTTAATCAATTGACTCACCCCCTGTTACTTGTAGAAACAACTCTTCTAAATGAGGTACTTTTCTGGTCATTTCCTTTACCGTAACACCTTGCTCCACCAGTTTTTTATTCCACTTCCCAACTTCCTCTTCGTTATAAGAGGTTAAAATGGTGTCATTGACAATCTCTGTTCCTATTTCTAGCTCAGTAAATATTCGTATAGCTTCCTCAATTTGATCAACTCGCCACTGTAATTGTTGTTGCTCTGATAATAAAGCACGAACCTCATTCACTTGTAGGACCGTTCCCCTTGAGATAATGGCTACTCGATCACACATTAATTGTATTTCGCTTAATAGATGACTAGAAACAAAAACACTTAACCCCTCTTCAACAGCTAGAAATTTGATCAATTCTCGCATTTCTCTAATACCAGAAGGATCCAGCCCATTTGTTGGTTCATCTAGAATTAATAGTTTGGGTTTTCCAAGCAATGCTTGGGCAATTCCTAAACGTTGCTTCATCCCGAGCGAGTAAGTCCGAACTTTATCATGAATTCTACTAGTTAATCCAACAAGATCGACAACCTCTTGTACTCTCGTTTTCTTAATTCCTTTCATCATTCCTGAAAATAGTTTCAGATTTTCCCAACCTGTTAAATATGGATATAGTTCAGGATTTTCTACAATACATCCTAGATTGTCCATCGCTTTTGTAAAATCTTTTTGAATATCATAACCACAAATTTCAATTTTACCAGCAGAGGGTTTAATAAGACCAACAATCATCCGAATCGTGGTTGTTTTCCCAGAACCATTCGGTCCTAGAAAACCAAAAACTTCACCTTGTCTGAGATCAAAATCTATTCCTTTAATAATCTCTTTACCATTAATAACCTTTCGTAAACCTTTTACAGCAAGAGTAGTATTATTCAAGGTCGTCACCACCTAATGAAAGTAAACCCGCAATTCGATTTGCCATCTGCTGATAACCTAATGAACTAGGATGAAAACGGTCTTCTGACAAATACGTGTCTAATTGGAATTGAAAAATATCAAACATTGGTACAAACACGGTCCGGTTAATCTTAGCTAACTCTAACGCAGTAAGATAATTCCAATTTAAAATAACACTCGTGGTAATCTCTACATTTGGTAGGTGCGCAAAAGGATGGTACAAACCACTAAAATAAATCGGGGCTTCTGTATTTACGTTTCTAATTTCAGTGAGAATGCCAGTTAGATTACCCAAATATTGTTCTTTAATAAGTTCAATTTCCTCTAAATTAAGTTGCAAAAGAGTTTGTCCACCTTGAAAAAGGTCATTGCCACCAATCGTCATGAAAATAATATCAGCCACTGCAAGTTCTTCTTGTACTTCACGTTGTTTAAGTACTTTTAAGAGACCATCTGACGTTAGACCATTAACCGCAAAGTTATGCAAGATAATCTCCTCGGTTGTTAGTTCGGCAAGTTGGTCAACAATGTTCCCTACATACCCTTTGCCTTCTAAATCTCCTGCACCTGTAGTCAAAGAGTCTCCCAAGGCTACAATATGGTAGCCTATTTTGGTTGTTTCGATTGCTTCTTCTGCAGTTGTTTCGATCACTTCTATCGGTTTGGTCACTTCTGATACTCCTTTAGTAAAATACTGTGCAAATGTCATTCCTAACCCTACGATCCATAGGATGCATAATAAACTTGCAAAAATCCCAATGAATTGTACCCATCTAATTTTCACTAGGTTCGTCCCCTCCTCCTATTTTTTCCTATTATAGCAAGTTTATATGAACAGAGCGTGAACAAAAAGCAAAAAAACCACACGTTTGTGTGGTTTCGCGATCTATTCACCAATAGAAAAGAACGTACCCGTTATCTTTGCCATTAACTCATTTTTATCGTCTTTAATCGTACATTCTACAAATTGTACTTGCTTCCCTTTTTTTATAAAGTAAGCTTCAGCATGAAGTGTACCTGCTTTCGCCGATCTCATAAATTGTGTTTTTAATTCTAATGACACACCTGGTCGATCCGCAAATGCGGCGCAAAGATGACCCATAGCAGTATCAGCAAGATACGTAATCATCCCCCCGTGAATAAAGCCAATAGGGTTGTACATTACCTCCGAGATAGGCGCTGTAATTCTAACCACTTGCTGATCTTCATCATACTCAAACTCAAAATTTAGAAATGAGTACAAAAATAATTGGCCTGTACCTTCTTGATGATTTTCTAACGCATGTTCAAATTGACGTCGTAATTTATCCTTGTCCATCTTTCCCCGCCCTTTTCTATGTAGTAATAACTACATTTATACCATAAGACGGGTTGGAAAAACTAGGAATTAATATAAGAAAAGCACTAAGATTTACTTAGTGCTCATTTAGTGAAGATGTTTCTTCGGTATCAGCTAGTTCACTTTCTTCATACCAATCATCAAGGACTTTCGCATCTAATACCTTTTCAGCAATATAGGCTGCTTGTTTTTCTGTGAAAAGGGATTCCCAAGTAATTTCAAGTTCATTAGCAAGCTTGATAGTTGTAAGCAACTCCTGCCACGCTACATAGCGCTTATACCAGAAGAATTGCGGTTGCTCACTCATGTAAGGGTATAGAGTATCAAATTCTGTATGCTTACAATCAATCGTTCGTTCAAACTGGGTCTTCGCTTCTACAATCTTTTCTTCAAAAAATGGTTTAAGATCTTTACTCATTTTTCTCCCTCCAGAACTGAACTATTTTTTAATTTTATTTTTATTTTATGTTGATAATTTTATCACAAACACATTCATTCTGGGAGTATCTAATTATTCCAATTTTTGAACTTTTTAAACTTTCTAATTTAATCCCTTAAACCTTTTCTTCGCTATATTCATATTATCAGTTGCTGGCTTTCTGCTACACTGTTTTTTATATCAAAAAAACCAAGCAAACGCTTGGCTCATTAAACAATTTGTTCTTCTTTATTTTCTCTACTTAAAAACTGTCGTTTCGTACCGCTACTTTGAGTAATATAGTTTTTCTTTAATAAATACTGCATATGTTGCAATGGCATGGCTCCATAACCATTTTTGCCGTTAAGTGTAAATTGAATGGTGTTATTTGTTTGTCGGATGACGGTTAGGGCTTCAGCCGAGTTAAAATTTCGTCTAACACTTTCTGTAATTTTGTATTCGGTACCTACATCAATTTTCATTCCTATACTCCTTCACTGGTTATCTATTTGTAGTATTCCAGAAATTACTAGGAGTATACATTTTTTCCCTTTTCAACTGACTTAGATTTGACTAACTGAATAAATCATATGAAGTTTATTAAAGATAACAGCTTCCTTTTCTTTACATAAGCCAACTTTCTTAGCAACACGAATTGATGCTTCATTACTTGGGTCGATAATGCTGATTAATCTTTTAAACTTTAAGTGGGTAAAGCCAAACTCTTTACAGGCGATGGCAGCTTCAGTTGCATATCCATGTGACCAGTGATTTTTGTGAACATGATATCCAATCTCAATTTCAGAACGACCTTCTACGACCTGTTTAACAAGACCACAGTCCCCAATTAATTCATTGGTATCTTTTAAACAAATAGCCCAAAGACCATGACCATCGCGAGTGTATCTTTCTTGGTTTCTAGCAATCCATTCTTGTGTCTTTTCGATAGTGAATGGGGCTGGATAATATTGCATTGTTTCTTGATCAGAAAATATAGCGTGAAGGAAAGGTAAATCACCTCTTGTAAACTCACGAATATGTAACCGCTTTGTTTCCATGACATTCATTTTACTTCTTCAACCTTCCCGTATTTCAGTTATACTTTTTCCTGATAAATAAGCGTGACCATGTGTAAATTTTCCTAAGGTTTCAAAGCCATACTTTACATATACTTTTTCAATTGTTTCATTTATCGGAAATATCCATAAGTTCTTTAAGTTTCTTTCTTTCGCTTCTCTCTGTATAAAATAGATGAGCTCACCAATCAGCCCCTGGCCTCGAAACTCTTCTAGTGTCGCAACGCTTTCTAAGCGGCCTTGATGGTTATGTTCAACTAAGCAAGCAGTGGCACAAGCAATCCCATCTTTTCTAAGAAGATAATGGGAAAATAGGGGATGATGAAATTCCTCAATATATGCCTTTTCTCGAACTTCCCTACCACCAAATTCTTTAATGCTACATTCAATGTCTAAAGCTTCCGTAAGAGTTGTCTCGGTAACACGTTCAAAAGTTATTTGACTTTCGGAATTTCTTGTCCTTACCTTTTGATCCCAAATTTGAACCGGACTAATGAATTCCTCAATTTTGAATTGATAATCCTTAAGTGTCTCCAGTAATTGTTCTTGATTTTTAAGATTATAGAGATAAAATCGTGGCGGAATGTTCTTTGTTTGAAAAAATTGCAGTACTTCTTCTATAACAGCGGTTGGATTAGCTGGAACATCATAAATATGGGCATGATTTGCATCGTAGTACATTGGTTGATCTTCATTGTAGAATATATAGCCCCAGTCCGTTATTATTTTATTGGTAAACGTACTTAAATAGGCAATGTCTAGTTCTAATACTTTTGGTTCTAAATCATTCATTTTCGTCATACACTGCGCCCCCTCTTACATTTCTTTTTGTAGTTCAATCAGTATACTAGCAAAGTACGGATCCCATTGCGTTCCTTTTCCTTCTTCAAGTATTTGTAGAGCCTTAGCTATAGGCATACCTTTCCGATACGGCCGATCAGATGTCATTGCATCAAATGCATCAGCGACAGCGATTAATCTACCCAATAGTGGGATTTCTTCCCCTTTTAATCCTTCTGGGTATCCGTTTCCGTCATAACGTTCATGGTGATATTTAACTCCGGGAACAATTGCTAATAAGTGCTTCGGTAAACCCACCTGCTCCAAAATATTGGCTCCAATTGTCGGGTGTAATTTTATTTGGTCGAACTCCTCATCTGTTAGCTTGCCATCCTTGAGTAAGACTTCATCTCTGACTCCAATTTTTCCGATGTCATGAAGTAACGCTGCTTTTCTTAACAAGTCAATCTGTTCAATAGAGAAATTTGCTTTCCTCGCGATTTCCACTGAATAATCAGCAACTCGATTGGTATGACCAGCTGTATACGAATCCCTTGCATCAAGAGTAGCCGCAAAAACGGTAAAAAAGCTTTCTAGTAACTGCTCGTTTTCTTTATCCCGTTCTTTAATTCCGGAAACCATTAGATTAAAGCCACTTACTAGGTTAGAAAATTCATCTGAATAATAATTATCCATAGTTTCTAACTGACCTTGTTTAACCTTAAGGAGATTTTCTCGAAGTTCATTAATAGGTTGTTCAATACTTTTATAGAGAAGTAGTGTCCCATAAATAGATAAGAATAAGATCACTCCCACAATTACTGATGCCCAACTCCAATAAGTGCTTGTACCACCATCAGTCGTTCGAATTTGTGCTGCTAGTAGGAATAAACACACAGGAAAAACAGCAATAAGTAGAGAGCTCATTAGTAACTTTTGTTGTATACTCAGAAAGAACTTACCCTCTATCGATAAAGGCACTCTTGCTCGATTTGAAATAGATTGTATGACTGCTTTAACAGCAGATGTAGTTAAATAAAATTCAATTAGGCCATGCATGACAGCGATAAGGATCGCCCCACACCAAGCATAAAAAATATAATAATACGGTAATGAAATAAAATTATGATAAATCAAACCAAACGTTACAATTGATGCAGGTATTGATAACCCTAACAAATGTGGACCAAGAATTCTTTGTAGCGTTAACAGAGGAAAACGATGCGCCGTTAAAAATGCCTCATTTACTTGTTGATCTGTAGGTGCTTCAGTATAAAAGTAGCGTTTTAATGGTTGGATATGTGTCTTATACGAACGTATTTCCAAACCGACCATCACGGTTCCAGAAAAAATCATGACCATTAGTAAATACAATACTTCATTTGTCGTGAGATTTAATGTATGAAAAATAAACACACTACCGACCCCAAAGATTGCAATAATAGATCCAATTATGTAATTGAAGAGTATCTGCTTCTGAAATTGATGAAAAAGCTCCACCATTCTCCACCTTTCAAACTGGTTAATAACTATCAGAATAGCAAAAAAATGAATGCTTGCATACCTAATAGTCAGTTAGATTTTAAAAAGAGAGGTCGAGTATAATAACGGGTTCTGTTACCTATCGCAAAATCATAATTTACAGTTTAAAATGTAGATTGAATTGCACCTATATTTGTACCGTAATTTACGACTATTTAAGAAATGTAAAATGGCTCAGTTCACATTGAACTAAGCCATTTTAACATATTATTTTTATTTTTATTTATTGAACTAACGAATGCTTAGTACAATAAGTACTATTTCCTTCTAATATCCTTAAAAAGGTTTGTAGCATTTGCTACAAACTTCTTCGTTTTTTAGTATAGAATGTTAAAAGTGAAATTACTAACAAGAAAAAGATAACTATGCTTATTAATGATTTGACTTCCCACTGATAACCGCTGTCAACCACTCCGATGCTTTCGGATTGAGGTTGCGCCCTTAGATATTTATCGAAATAGGCTTTTTTCTTTTTGTCTGGATGAATTATTTCACCTTCTAAAAATTTTAGGACACCGTTAATTCCTCCGACTGGTACTAAGAAATTGGCACTCTCATTCCTTTCAAGAAATAAGAGAAATTCGCCACCTTCCTCTTGGAATTCGGCTGCCCAACTAACATCGTGGACATCTATACCTGCGATTAGGGGCTCAACATAATCTCCCAGAATAATTTCTCTAACGTCAAATTCAAAGCCGTTGAATACACGACCATTCTTGGCCTCGCTAGAAAAGTTGTAGGTGCCAAGAACAATAACTTCTGCTTGTTCAAGAACCTTTTGAGGTTTTAGATCAACCCAGGTAGTGGCACTAACCGAGGTTGAAGTCATTATTACAAAGAAAAGTAGTAGAATTCGTTTTTTCATAGCTCCTCCATTATAAGATAGACCGGTTTAGTCATACCATAAAGCTTCCCGCATTCACTGGAATAGACTCTAGTGTTTATTCTTCGGGTAGATTTACTGTCTCTGTTAACAGAATAACCTCAAGGTTTCATTTATTGAACGAAACCGCCTCTATAATTACGAAGGAAGTATCAATGTTGCTGTTTTAGTAAAGCCACCCGTTAGTGAAAAGAAGTAATGAAAACTACCGTTTCCATTTCGATTATAAATCCTGCAATTCTCTATATACAGGTCTATCTTTAAAAATAACCTCTCCCTCTTTATCATAAGCAACAATATCCATCATGATGTAGTTATCTATTGGTGAAAGCCAAATACGATATTCGTTCACCTTAACAATATCAGCCTTTTTACGGTCGAAAAATATTTCATGTATTTTATCATTATTTACCTTACCAAAAAATAACTTATGGTCATTTTCAACATTTATGCCACTTGTTGAAAGAGCAATGGCTTCGTCCACTTCGCTTCCCAAAGCTCCTGAATAAATAAATTCTAAATTGTCTTTAAAAGAAAAAGCAGAAACTATCACTGTTTCATTTTCTGCGTTATAAGAGATAGCATAGTAATATTCTCCGTTGTTAGTAACTTGATATAGTTTTTTGTTTCTATCCTCTTCTACATACTCTCGAATGTAACTAATAACGTCTTCATCAGTCATTATTAGTTCACTTTCACAGCCTAATATAACTGAAAATAGTATTACCGCTAAAATTAGATGTAAAAATCTCAACTTAATTCCTCCCATTAAATACATACAGTCCTTGAAATTCAACTAACGCACTCCGTTACTTTAATAATGGTAACGCTATTGTATTTTGGTACTAATAATCTCAGTTTCTTTCTGCGTTTTACCAATAAGTTTTCCAGTTAGAAGTAAAACCGCTCCGATTACCAGCATTCCATAAAAAACGGATTGAGAGTTCATAAAACCGAGAGGATAAACAATTGAACTTACTATTACACCCAATCCAAAAGAACTAATGCCAATCCCGACTAACTTTTTTCTCATTAATCTAATCTCCTTTTTGTAGTTTCAATACCCGTCAAAACAAAATTCTAATTTTTCTAATATTTATTTACGAAAGTATACAATATATGGTTTCAGATTTAAAATCTTGTTGAATTCTGCTTCGTTACTTTAAGTAAATTATTTCACAATCTTAGTATTAACCTCTATGTTATTTTAACATAAAATACCATTTTTCTTGGAGTTTTTTATTCATGATTTAAGTTTGTTATTGGAATCGACAAATGGAAAACCACATTTGAGTAAAACTGTCCATAGATTTGTCCCCTCATTTGTGCATGTATCTGCGGAGCATATATACCCAAATTCATTTACAAATCAAAATACAAAAACCACTAATAAATTAGTAAAAATTGATTTATATCAATAAAAAACGCCTACCAAATTAATGAACAATTTGATAGGCAAATCACTCTACATTTTCTTTGTTTGCAATAGGAAACGGAACCCGTTTCGAGTATAACCCGACCTTATCTTTACCTCTTAACTACATTGAAGTTTTCATTAATTAACAACCAATTTTGCGGAAACGGCAAGCCAAGTTTCCAATAGCTAATTCCTCGCAAGCCCAACCTCTTAACTAAATCAAATTTTGCCTGAATTGATCTAGCATCCTCGAACCATACTTTGTGGCTTCTACCTTGTTCATCGACATAATCAAAATGCGGGGCTTGCGCTTCATAGTCATATTGGATTGGTACATTGTACTGTTTCGCAAGTTCAATTGCTTGTTGCGGACTAACCGCTCTAGCGTACTCTCCCCCTGGTACAAATGGAAGTGTCCAATCATATCCATAGAGGTTCTGACCCATCATAATTTTTGACGCCGGCATTTCGGATAACGCATATTGAATAACTTCCTCAACTGGACCTATAGGAGACACTGCCATTGGAGGTCCACCAGAGTACCCCCATTCATATGTCATTAATACAACAAAGTCGACGATTTCACCATGTGCCCGGTAATCATGAGCCTCATACCATTGGCCAGGTTGGTCCCTCCTTGTTTTTGGAGCTAATGCACTAGATATAAGTAGTCCTTCTGCACGTAATCTTGCCGCGGCTTTTCGTAAAAAATTATTATATGGCTCTCGCATATCACCTGGTAAAAATTCAAAATCGAAATGAACATCCGTAAAGCGACCAACTCTTCTCGCTTCAGCAATGATGTTATCTAAAAGTAAATCTTGAACAGCGTCACTTTGTAAAATGTCTCTGCCAAGTTCCCCACTGAATTGACCTTCTTCTAAATTTGTAACAACCATCATCAGTGATGCTCCTGTTTCTCTTGCTACTTCTGGGATTCCTTGCAACGGTTGCGGATCCAGTGTTCCGTCTCTTCGTACTTCATAGCTAAAAGGAGCTAGATAAGTTAGGTATGGGCCTGCTTGCCTAGCATCAGCTAGCAACTCAGGACTTACGGTTGTTCCCCGCGGCTCGATATAAGCATTTGTTTCTGCGGGTGTCTTCGGACGAGGAGTCAAATAAAGTCTCATCCCCGGCATCAAAGGTGTACTTGGATCAATTTGATTTACTTGAGCCAAGGTTAAGTAGTTGATACCCAATCGCTGACTTATTGACCATAAAGAATCCCCTGGTTGAACCCAATAAAATCTTCCTACTATTGGTATGACAATCGCTTGGCCTACCGCTAATCGTTCAGGTTCAGGTATTTGGTTTGCCTGGACTATCTCTTGAACAGTAGTGTTATAGGCTCTCGCTATTTGCCAAAGGCTATCTCCTACTTGCATAACGTGAATTTGCATCGTACTTCCTCCTAGTTTCATAATAACCTCTTTTAAGGTATGAAAAACACGGAGGATAGGTACCTAGTAAATAAAAAAATACATCTCAAATGATGCTTTAATTTTTAAATAAATCTACCCCATAGTAAGAGGTTACTGTAATGGCGATTGTCCATAACGCAAGACTAATTGTCGTCCAAAGTAGCGTAGCCTGCTTTTTTGCGCCTAATGATATGGCGATGACAACAGCAAGATGTGCACCAGTAATAAACGGTCCTGCTAGCGATAGCCCAGGTAATCCATATTTATTCCATATTTCCACGGCACGTTTTGCTCGCTTCTTTTCCTTTTTCGGTTTCTTTTTGGCACGCCATTGTTGAAATTTTTCAAAGAAAAGAATAAGCAAATACACTGTCGATAAGTTACCTAAAAATGATAAAAATCCTACTAAAAGCGGATTTAATCCATTTAGAATACCTATAGGAATAATAATTAGAATTTCAATCCACGGAATCGCTGCCAAAATAAAAATAACTATGTATTCCCATAGTGATAATAAAAATTCCATAAGGTCCCCCTCTAGATGACGTACTGTTTATTCTATCAAATGACTCTTAAATCGTTGATATGCACGTCAGTAGTAAATAAATACATATTTTACCAAAAATACGAAAGCACACTAGTTTGATGTTAGTGTGCTTTACTTGATTTGTTGTAACAGAATTAGGTACTAAGATATACCAACCGTTTCTTTGACGTTTTCATCCTCAACGGTTTCTTTTTTCTCTTCCATAAGTTCTTTCAGTTGCTTTTTACTTTCGCGCGCTGTTAGTACATATAGAAGATCATTTGCTTTTATCTCGGTTTTTCCAGTTGGCGTAATGAGTTGATTGTCACGAATAATTGCATTCACTAACACTTTATTTGGAAAGCTGATATTCTCAAGCCTCATGCCATTTATCATACTATCATCATCAATAACAAATTCAATGATCTCAGCATTGCTTTTTCCGATTGATACTAATTCTAAGGAGTGTGATGACTGCACTTTCTTTGCCATCGTTAAACCTAGCCAACGGGCAACATGCGAAATCGTTGAACCTTGGATTAACGCTGAAGTTAATACAACGAAGAACACAACATTAAAAAACAGCTGACTGTTTGGTATTCCTGCTAACATCGGAAAAGTAGCCAGTACAATCGGTACAGCTCCTCTTAGACCAGCCCAAGACAGAAAAACCTTCTCTTTAAAATTATACTTCAAGCCAATAACTGACAGAAACACTGCCAATGGCCTTGCTACTAAAATGAGTATAATTGACAGCAACAACCCTTTAAGCATAATACTTAATGTAAATTGAGCTGGGAAAACTAACAATCCTAAAATCATAAACATTAAGATTTGCATCATCCAGGCAAAACCTTCGTTGAAGCGAAAGATTGATTGCCGGTAAGTCAAATCTTCAGAATTTCCAATAATAAGTGCAGCAACGTACACGGCTAGTAGTCCACTAGCACCAACGAGAGCAGTAATACTATATGTGAGCAAGGCAAACGCCAGAGCAAATACAGGATACAATCCACTAGAATCCAAGTTAATTCGATTGATGGCTGCTGCAGCGAGTTTCCCAACAGCTAAGCCCATAATTAAACCAATTCCCATTTGCCAAAAAAACGACCCTGCCATGAGGAAATAATTTGGTTGATCAGAAAGAAGTAATTGAATAATTGATAACGTTAAAAACACAGCCATTGGATCATTAGTTCCTGACTCAGCTTCTAAGGTTGCTCCTAGCCTTTCTCTAATATTTTGTCCCTTTAATACTGCAAATACGGCTGCAGCATCAGTGGAGCCAACAATTGCACCAAATAAAAATCCCTCTAGCCAAGAAACATCAAGAACCAACTTAGCAGCTACTGCCACTACCGTCGTAGTGAGTACAACTCCAAGGGTAGCTAATGATAATGAAGGGATCGCCACTGATTTCACCGTTGACCATTTGGTTTGTAATCCACCTTCAAAAAGAATAATTACTAAAGCAATAATCCCGATCAGTTGCGCATATCTAGCATTATCAAAATAAATAATTCCAAGACCGTCACTACCTACAACCATCCCAACGACGATAAATAGTACTAGAGCAGGTACGCCTAAACGGCTCGAAAACTTTGTCGTTATTACACCTACTATTAACAAAAGTGCTCCAAGGAGAACAAAATAGTCTGCATTAAAAATTACCCCATTCAAATTCCCTCCCCCTCTATATAATCTTGGAATCAGATAATCTATGAATAGTTTTTACTTGAATGCCCGTTACGTTACATAACCTTATTATAGCATTAGTTTTTGTATCATTAAAAATGAATTGCTTAAAAACTTAGAAAATATTTCTTCATTCGTTATATTTATAAAAAGCAATTATTGATTTTTAAATCTAGTTGTTGAAATGTTCCTATTATGTACCTAATCGGAACATTTGACTTGGACATTGGAAACTAATATCACAAAATAAAAATCCTCGATTAAGAGGATTTAAGATTGATCAAATTTGTCGTTGATCATTTTATTTAATATATGGTTAATCCCGATTGTTCTTTCTACTTCTAGGACAAAGGCAATACCTTTTCCAGGTTTATTCAACTCTACATCTTCTTCAATTTGTTCTAATACTTGCTTTGTTTTTTCTCGATCAACAAGTGTTAAGACAATATCTTTTTCAGGTTCAATTAGAATATTAAACAATTTTGCTTGTTCATGGATACCAGTTCCTCGCCCTGAAATAATCGTACCACCTTCCGCACCAGCTTTCTTTGACGCATCCACAACGTCGTCAGAGTCACCTTTGTTTACAATTGTTACGATCAGGTCATAAAGTACAGCTTGTTTTTCCACCGCAGTTTTCCCCTCCAGATATTGAGTTGAGTGCGTGCTTATTCCAAGTAAATGAGCTATACCTGTAATCGCCTTAGTTCCGATGACAATCGCAAGCCCACTTCCAGGGGTACATAGTCTTCCCTCGTCTTCAATTGCCGAAATAACTCTATCACTAATATCCGAAGTTGTTAAAGTTAAGATAAGCTCTTTTTCTGGGACGATAGGAATTCCTAAAAATGATTTATTTTCATGAACGCCTGTTCCACGTCCAAAAATGACTGTTCCACCTTCTGCTCCGGCTTGTTTAGAAGCTTTAACAATTTTTTTCGCTTGTCCTTTTTTAACTATTGTAATAATGAGCTTATGCCCCTTGTTTACGCTTTTCATTCTGTTTCTCTCGCCCCTTTCCTTCAAATAGTAACCCTAATGTAAGAACAGAAATAATTGGGGATAAAGCCACCAAAGCGATCATACCAAATCCGTCTAATAGGGGATCACGCCCATCAATCACTGAAGCTACACCAACAGCAATAGCAAGAACAAATGTCACTGTCATCGGTCCTGTAGCAACTCCCCCTGAATCAAAGGCAATCGCTGTAAACCGATTGGATGAAAAATACATTAAGGTAAGGGCAATCAAATACCCTGGAATGATAAAGTACCATAAGGGGATCCCTACTATTATCCGTAACATGGATAGGGCAATCGAAACCGCTACTCCAATTGATAACGTGTATAACATTACTTTTTGCGAAATATAACCACCAGAAACCTTTTCTACCTCATGATTTAAAATTCTTACCGCAGGTTCTGCAAAGGTCGCAACAAACCCAAATACAAACCCAATAGGAATTAACACCCAACGGTCCGATAGACTTCCTAGCTTTTCACCGATTAGCTCACCTACGGGGAAAAATCCAACATGGACACCTTGTAGAAAGAAAGCTAATCCTAGAAATGATAATACTATACCTTTTGCTATATTCACTAGTTTTTTTCGATCGAGCTTTAAAAAGAACACCTGAAATATCAAGAAAAATAGTACTAAGGGGATTAACGCAAAGGTTACCTCTAACAAAACATGACCAAAGCCTTTAAAGATATGTATGTTCATCCGTATATCACCCCTAAAATCAAAACTGCTAGGATCGGACCAATAGAAGCAAGGGCAACTAAACCAAAGCTGTCACTAGAAGTAGCTTTTCCCTTCAGTACGGAAGCCACACCTACACCTAATGCTAGAATAAAAGGTACTGTCATCGGGCCAGTGGTCACACCACCTGAATCAAACGAAATCGGGATAAAGTTGGCTGGTGTAAAAGCTGCTAGTAAGAACGCTATGCCATAGCCTACCATTAATAAATGTGTAATTTTTATATTAAAAATAATTCTTATTAGAGCAAGGGCTACAAATATACCAACCCCTAAGGCTACAGAATAGATAAGAATGTTACTAGAGATTTCACCGTTTGAAACAAGATCAATTTGCGTAGCTAAAACTCTTACGTCCGGTTCCGCAACAGTCACTACAAATCCTAGGAGAAAACCGAAGAATAAAATCAACGATAATTTGTTGGTCTTAGGTAACGCAGATCCAATCATCTCCCCAACAGGAAGAAGACCAATTTGAACCCCTAATAGAAATAAAATGAGCCCTACACTGACAAAAACCACACCAACTAAAAACTGCAAAAACATCTCTAATGGTAACCAGATAATCGTGAATTGAAGAATAATGACAACTACGGTGAGTGGAATTACTGCAAAAACCACCTCTTTAATGGTGTCCTTGAGATCATGCATAATTAGTTCTCTCCTATCTCATTATCTAGGGGTCTATATCTACTAGTTTATTTTCCTGCATTGGCCTTAATTAAACTATTATATTTCAATGAATTTCATAATTTATTACAATCGCCTTTACGATACTAGTTTGATATGGCTCCATTAAGGGAAATATGAAATTCATTCATTTTATTGAATTTTCCGAAAGATAGTATTGTTAGTATATCTATTCAAAAATTACGTTACTTATAACTGTGTTATAATATTACTATGTAACATGAAGAGTAGGTGGTTTCCAAAAATGGAATTTGTTGAAGCTATTAAAAGTCGCGAGAAAATAAATGAAATTAAAGATATACTATTTAAACGATCAAAAAGAGATTTCCTTCTATTCACTTTGGGTATTAATACTGGCTTAAAGATTAGTGACATCTTAAAGATCAAAAAAGAGCAGATCATTGACACAACTGGCAATTTTACTGAGTTTCTCATTCTAGAGAATGAGGTGAATTATTCTTATCTAAATAAACAAGTAATAAATGCCCTTCAAGTGTATCTAGCTACAGTCCCTTCTCTCACTTCAGAAGATTACCTGTTTCGATCAAAAAAAGGTGAACATCCGATTACTCGCCAGCAAGCTTATCGAATTATTAACTCTGTAGCAAAAGAAGTCGGAATTGAGTCTAAGATTGGTACTCATACCTTGAGGAAAACCTTTGGCTATCATGCATACCGCGGTGGAGTTGCGGTTTCCCTATTGCAAAAAATCTTTCACCATTCTTCTAGAGGCGAAACACTAAGGTACATTGGTATCGAGCAAAAAGACATGCACGCACGAATAGATGTAAATTTATAAAATGGGGGTGTCCTATGCGGAAATTCTTTGATTATTTTCTATTAACAATAGGTTCAATTATTGTAGCGATTGGACTTGAATTAATTTTATCTCCAAATGGACTAGTAGATGGTGGTGTAACAGCCCTGGCAATTATGGCGAAATCATTATTCAATATTCCGATCTGGGTTGTTTTTATCCTACTTAACATTCCTTCACTCCTCATTTCTGGTAAGTTCATGGGGAAGAAATTTGTCGTGCGTACCTTATACGCGAATATTATTACAGCAGCTTCATTAATCTATTTCGCTCCTTTTCCAGCAATTACCTCTTCAGAAGTGTTAATTGTTCTCTATGGAGGGCTATTACTTGGTCTAGGCATTGGTTTAGTCGTAAAAGCAGGTGGCGCAATTGATGGGTCTGAAATGATTGCCACTTGGATAAATAAAAAATATGGAGTTCCCATTAGTAAGTTTTTATTAGGAATTAACGCCTTTATTTTAACGATGGCAGCAGTGGTTTTCTCATTAGAAAAAGCCATGTTTTCGATCGCGATATTCTTTATCGTTACTAAAGTTATAGATTTTATCTTAGACGGTATTAATCAGGGGAAATCCGTTATGATCATTTCTAGTAAACCTGAGGAAGTAGGGCAAAAGCTGGTAGAGGAATTAGGTATTTCGATCACATACTTAAATGGAACTGGTGGTTACACAGGTGATAAGGTCCAATTGATTTATTGTATAACAGACCGAATTATGTACCCAAAGCTAAAAGACATCGTTTTAACACTTGACCCTACGGCTATTTTAGAAGCTTCATTTGTGACAGAAACAACAGGTGTTGAAAAGAATTCAATGCTTAGACGAATCAATTAAGTGCTAACAGGCTGATCTACAGCCTGTTTTTTTGATTGATCAATTTCACTTTCACCTGTTCACATGCAAAACAAAAACGCTGTCGCAAAATTCGCATTCACAACAGCGTTCTTTTTCCATTATTTAACGATATTCACAAAAATATCTTCTAATCTAGGTTCTTTTTTGATCAAATCAAACTCGATCATCCAATCAATTGTTTCCTGCCAAGAAGACTCGTCTTGACTGCCAAAACCATTTGCAGACTCCATCTTTGGTAAAAGAATTTGTAAGCTTTCCTTTTCTACTTCTTCAATAAGTGGGAAGTTTGCTTTGTCTTGATTACTCAATAGAATTGAAAGAGCTTCATCTGGATTAGCTTTCATGAATTCGTACCCTTTTGTTGCCGCTCTCCAGAAAGCTTCGATATCTTTTTGCCTTTCATTCCAAGTGTTGTCATTTGTTACTACAACCAACTCATAGAAACTAGGAACTCCGTAATCTACTGGATTAAAATAGCGAGTATCATAGCCTTTATGCTTTAACACAGGAACCTCGTGATTAATGTAAGCTCCAATCACACCATCTACACGACCACTAACGATTGATGTTCCTAATTCAAATCCAACATCGATCATCGTAACATTGTCTGGATTTCCACCATCATTTTTCACCATTGTTTTTAATAAAGCTTCGTTTAATGGGATACCTGGGAAACCAACTGTTTTCCCTTCTAAATCCTTCGGTGTCTTAACTGGACTATCATTTAGTAATACTACGTGATTAAGTGGCGAACGAACAATTGCCCCAACTGACTTTACCGGAACATCTTGATTTGCACGAGCAATTACCACATCTGGTTGATAGGAAATCCCAAGTGTAATTTGTCCCGCAGCTGCTAAATTAATTGGATCTGTAGGGTTTGCAGGGAACTGAATATTCACCTTAATGCCCTCTTCCTCAAAATATCCCTTTTCTTCAGCTACATACAAATAACTATGTACGGCATTCGGATACCAATCTAGCATTAAATCAATTTCTGCTAATCCCTTTTCTGAACCTGTCGTTGCCTTCTGCCCACACGCAGCCATTACCGCTACTAAAACTAAACTCATAAAAAATAATAAACTCTTCTTCACTCGGTCTTCCTCCAATGTAATGTAATTTTCTCTAGTAATACCACGAATAAAAATAATCCAATACCGATGGCTGACAATAAAACGATTGGCGCAAACACTCCTGCCCCGTCAAATTGCGTCATCATCCGGCGACTAAAATAACCAAGACCACTTTGTGCTCCTAACCATTCACCAATGGCTGCCCCAATTACACTTAGTGTTACCGCTACCTTTAATCCGGAATAAAAGAATGGCAGTGCTGAAGGTATACTTAGCTTAAAAAAGATATCTCTTTTATCAGCTCCCATCGTCAACATTAAATCTCTTAATTCCTTACTAGTTGAACGGAGACCATCAAACGTACTAACTGTAATGGGAAAAAACGTAATGATTAAGGTCACTGCTACTTTACTCCAAATCGAGTAACCAAACCATAAAACAAAAATAGGTGCCAAGGCGATGATTGGAATTGTTTGAGACGCAACAATAATTGGATAAAATGCTTTCTCTACCGTTTTATTGACACTCATCCAAATGGCAAGCCCCACTCCTAAAGTAATTGATAAGGTAAGTCCTACAATGATTACCAATAGGGTAGCCGGTAAATGAACTAGAAATAAAATCTCCTTAAGTTCCCAAAGTTTTACGGCAACCTGTAGTGGCGTTGGTAAAATAAAAGCCAAGTCAATAATCATACCAACTACTTGCCAAACAACTAAAAACAAGAATACTAACAATAACGGTGCAATCGTTCGATGTAACTGCTTCATAATTTCACCTTCGAACGAAGTTGTTCAATAAGTTCTTCTTTCACTTGTAAAACTTCAGGTGAATGAATATCACGTATTCCCCTTGGACGTCCAAGGGGTACGGTTACTTCCACAAACTTACGGACTGGCTGTTCTGTAAAAATGAAGATACGATCAGATAAGAACAACGCTTCATCGACGTCATGAGTAATAAACAAAATCGATAGCTTCCACTTTTCCCATTGGTCTAGTAGCCACTCCTGCATTGCAAGTCTTGTAATGGCATCAAGCGCACTAAATGGCTCATCTAAGAGCAGAACGTTTGAACCACTTAAGACTGTACGTAAAAACGAGATTCGTTGTTT
This sequence comes from Anaerobacillus alkaliphilus, assembly GCF_004116265.1. Lineage (NCBI taxonomy): Bacteria > Bacillati > Bacillota > Bacilli > Caryophanales > Bacillaceae > Anaerobacillus > Anaerobacillus alkaliphilus. The sequence continues at coordinate 46,057 of NZ_QOUX01000050.1, forward strand.
CATCCCACCAGACAAGTCACTTGGGTATTTATTCTCTACGCCTTTTAATCCAAATTGATCTAAGAGCTTTACCACTCTCTCACGGGCATCCGTTTTTGTTGCTCCTTGAATTTCAAGAGGCAATGCTGCATTTTCCAAGACCGTGCGCCAGGGCATAAGCAAATCTTGTTGTGGCATATACCCCACATGCCCTAATCGATTGCCATACACTTCTCCGTTTATGGCAATCTTTCCACCTGAATGATCTTCAAGGCCAGTGATTAATTTGAAAATCGTACTTTTCCCTGAGCCACTTGGCCCAATAATACTGACAAACTCACCTTCGTTCACAAGAAAGCTTAGGCCTTCTAAGATAGCCTTTTCCCCGTGGTGATAAGAGAATGAAACATCCTCAAATTCCAAAGAAAATTTACTCATTTGTTGGCCACATCGCTTGATTGTAAGCCATATCCCAAAACATATACTCAAATCTCGTCGTGTTAAGGAAAATTTCTTCTAATTTCTTTAGTTCTTTTTCAGGTAAGCCCAATGTAAGCTCATCTAGAAGTTCGATGCACCAAATAGCTAATTGGCCAAACTCTTCAGAGCTATACATATTGATCCACTCACCATAAAATTCATGATCACTTGCTCCAGGAATTTTGCTTAATTCCTTGCCAATTTCCCAGTAGCTCCACATACACGGGAGTAAAGCCGCAACAAGGTCTGCCAACGTTCCATTTTGCCCTACATGCAACATATAGTGACTATAAGCCAATGTGGTTGGTGACGGGCTTGCGTTTTCTAGCTCTTCTTCAGAAATATCGAATTTTACCGCATATTCACGGTGTAGTGACATTTCTTCGTTTAATGTAGAATTTAATAAACTAGCAAAACGCCCCATCGTTTTTACGTCACTTGCTTTCATTGCCCCAAGTGCAAATAATTTAGCATAATCAATTAAATATAAGTAATCTTGAATCATATAAAATCTAAACTTTTCTTTATCAAGAGTTCCAGCACCCATTTCTTGGACAAATGGATGGTTGTGATTGGCTTGCCAAATCGGCTGTAATTCCTGGTATAAACGTTCACTAAATTTCATTTTGTAGACAACTCCTTATTTTTTTGAATGGGTCCAATTGTAAATAAACTGAGTCATTACTTTTGTAAATTTAACTAACTGATCAATGGATACTTGTTCATTTACCGAATGAGCATACTGAAGTGTGCCAGGACCATAAATAGCAGTAGGAATTCCTGCATCCCCTAGCCACCCCCCATCAGTAACCGTTGGTGAAACATCGATCACTGCCTTTGTTCCAGATACTTCTGTATGTGTACGAGCTAACAACTGAACGGCTTCATGACTTGGATCCACTTCTAACGAAGGAAAAATCTCACCACGATCTTCAATCATTGATGTACCACCCCAAGTAAATATAGGCGGATTTTCTTTTAGCCAAGGATCACTATTGGCAACACTTACGATATGGTCCTCAATTTCCTTTGCCACTTGTTCGTATGTTTCATTTGGATAATAATGAACGGTAATCCACAAACGACATTCATCAGCGATAAAGGCAGCGTGCCTGCCACCTTCAATTACAGCTGGGTTGATCGTGTTTGTTCCAGGCAAGAAGCCTTCATAGCTTTTGGTAACCGCCCAATGTCGTTCAAGATCTTGTAGCCCAGCAATGATCTTCACCATTTTTTCTATCGCACTTGCTCCAAACAAGTTGCCACCTGCATGGATCATATTTCTTCTGGTGGCATCATGGAAGGTTTGTTTACTTTTGACAGTAATCCAGCCCGTAATAACACCACCTTGACCTTGAATATGTAAATCGCTCGTATCAACGACAACCGCAAAGTCTGCTTTGTAGCCTCTTTGACAACATTGTAATGTTCCAGCTTCGCCCACCTCTTCACCGATTACCGATTGAAAAATGATGTCACCTGGAAAGTCAATCCCTGCTTCTCTTAATAATTTTAAAGCAAAAAGAGCTCCAGCCAATCCACCTTTCATATCAGCAGCACCACGACCAATGATTACACCATCTCTTACGACAGGTGTAAATGGGTCTTTCTCCCATTCTTCATCTTCGTTTACTTCTGCTACATCAATATGTCCATTTACAATTAAACTCTTGTAATAATCAGAAGCTTTCCCTTTTAACGTCCCAACTACGTTTGGATCGTTTGGGTAAACATCCCACATATCAATGTCAAACCCTAAGCGGTTTAAGTAACTTGCTACAAAATCTTGAGCTTCCCTCGTATTTCTAGCAGGAGGTGCTGGTGTTTCAAAAGCTATCAGTGTCTTCACCAATTCAATTAACTCATCTTTCCGGTCTTCCATTTGTTCTAAAACGAATGAAAGTCTCTCTTCCATTATTTTACCTCCAATATAAAAAACCACTTCCTAGAAAAGAAGTGGTTTGGATAGACCAAGACATTAATAATTGTAGTAATTACTAAAGTTCTGCACTTCTTCCCTACGCTAGTATGACCTAGATCAGGTAATAAGGGTCAAGACGATCGTCTCTCTCAGCTTTCTAGCACCCCTAGAGTGATTCTTATGAAATTTATGTTAAAGAACTATTACTATTTATTTCTATCATACTATCGTGTGAATTACAACAAAGTTTTACCATAACAGTGATTAAGATAGCCTAACGCTTCTATAAAACTTATTCTTTTGCTGAATTTAATCGACGTTGGAAGTAAATAAAAATTGGAAGAGGAATGATAATCCAACCAAAGCTCTTTACTAAGCTATTTTTTGATCTCTCCATAGCAGTGGCACGATGTGACTGAACTGCTGCTTCATAATTAGCTCTTAACTCTGCTTCAGTTAGCTTTTCAGTAGTATCACCAACTGGCTTTTCTCCACCCCAACGACTATATTCCTCAAATGACTGATAGAATGGCGGTGGCGCAACCATGTCAGCTAGTGCCATAAACGCCGCAACACTTCCCCCAATTGTCATCATTAGAGTAGCAAACAGTACTAAATAAATATACACATTCTTGATCATGTCTTCTCCCCCATTTGTTTTACTTTTAACACCTGCCGCGGCAAGTAAGAAGAAAAAAACAATAAGGATTACGCCAATAAATAATACGATCGAAATCATCAAAATCTCCCCTTTGGCATTGGTGTTTATCATTTATTTAGTCGTTCATTGCTTAGAATAGTTACGCTCGCAAAAAAATTAGCTTAAGGCATAAGCTGTCCTCTAGAGGCTACATAGAGGGCATACCATTCTTCTCGAGACATCTGTTCTGCTTGTCTTACAGCATCTTCACATTTCTGAATTCGATCTACATTTGCCGTACCAATAACAGGTTGTATCATCGCAGGATGTCTCATCAACCAACCTAGGACAATTGCTTCTAGAGTGGTTTCTTTCTTTTTGGCCATCTCTTCTACTAGTTGCTTTGTTTTTACGTATGCTTCTGATGGTTGTGCTACTTCCACACCCGTATATATCCCTTTTGCTAAGGGACTCCATGCTTGGAGTTGAACATTTTCTAAACGACAATACTCTATAATACCATCCGCAAAATTAACATTCGTTCCAGCTGCCTGATTTACCAGCACTCCCGCTTCTAGCCAATCTAATTTTTGTAAATTCATCTCTAATTGATTGACGACAAGCGGTGTTGAACAATCATTTTGTAAAAGTTTCAATTGAGCTACATTCATATTAGAAACACCAAAATGATTTACTTTTCCTGCTTTTACTAATAAATCAAAAGCTTCTGCGACCTCTTCTGGCTCCATTAATGGATCGGGTCGGTGTAAAAGCAAGATATCTAATTGCTCAATACCTAATCTAGTTAAAATCCCATCGACAGATTCGACAATATATTCTTTTGAAAAATCATATCTATTTGGTATCTCGCCTTCCGGAAAGCGAATTCCACATTTTGATTGAATGACCATCTGATCTCTAAGCTCTGGACGACGTTTTAGAACTTCACCAAAAACTTTTTCTGCTTTGCCAAATGTATAAATATCAGCATGATCAAACATTGTGATTCCTATTGATAACGCAGCATCTATCGCACGTTCTGCACTCAGGATATCTTCCTCACTAACAGGAGTTTGGTTCCAGCCCCCACCTAAGCCCATGCAACCAAATACGAGTCTACTTGTTGAAATTTGACGTTGTTGTAATGGCATATACTTCATTATTTCATCTCCTAAAAAAAAGTACTCTAAACATTAATTATACATGTTTTCTTAACCACATACTATTTTTTACCATGTTGAGGAAATTCATGAAACACTCTTTTCCTACTCATACTACTTCTAGGAGGTAGATTGATGATTAAATATGGTTGTTTTGCTCTTATGTTACTATTTGTACAAACTTTAAATATATCTGACAACGTATTATTAACCTTAGAAGGAGAATCAATTGGCAGTGTCAATCGTCTTGAGTTTCAATCTATGATTGGAAAATCAATCTTAGACGTTGATAAAGTTGAGGACTTTCTTGAGAAACTCGATCAACAAATTAAAAAAGAACCACAAAACGCAAGAATTGATCAATACGGAACTATCGTTGAGGAAGAATTAGGTTATAAACTAGATCGTCAAAAATTTTCCGAATCCTTTTATACATACTATTATGGACGGGGTCCAATGACAATTGAATTACCTACAACCCCTATATACCCTAAAGTAGATAGTGAGTTACTCGGAAATATTCGAGTAAAACAGATTGGACACTACACAACATATTTTAACCGTCGTAAAAAAGGAAGAGTCCAAAACATTACGCTAGCTGCAGAAGCTATCAATAATCACGTCGTTTTTCCTGGAGAAAGTTTTTCATTTAATCAGGTTGTTGGTCAACGTACCTTTGAAAAAGGGTATTTACCAGCACCAGTCATTATAAAAGGACGTGTATATCGAGACTTCGGCGGTGGGATTTGCCAGGTTTCATCTACGTTATTTAACGCAGTTGACCGGGCAGGAGTTCAAATTTTACAACGGTATTCTCACAGTAAACGAGTTCCTTACGTACCACCAGGACGGGACGCACAAGTTAGTTGGTACGGAGCTGACTTTAGATTCAAGAACATTCACAATCAACCGATCCTTATCCAAGCCAAGGTGTACGGAGGGGCTTTAAGTATTGCAATTTATTCCTCGGAGGTTATTGAAATAAAGACTAGAGATGTCCCTAATGCTCCAGAGGAAATTCTTCTTTAGCAAAAAGGCAACGAGGACCTCTCGTTGCCTTTTCACTAATTCACTGCTACTTGACGCTTTGTATCCCCACGTTTTTCTTTAATAGAAATAACCCCAAACAAACCAATCATCGAGAAAATTACTGGAATGAAAAAACCGTAGAAGTATCCATCACCTAAACTACCTGATGAAACCATAAAATGATCTAATATTCTTCCGAAAATGCTAGGCAACAATACGGCGCTCAGAAACCCACCCGTATTAGCAAATCCGGAGACAATACCAGATTCCATGATCGGAAATGATTGTCGGACGACAGCAAACGTAAGGGCACTAGCCCCAAATCCAAAGCCAATGATAAAGAAAAGTAAAATTAATAAATAAAATGGTGGATTTCCATTAAATAAAAGAAACGAAAACCAACTCATAAAAATAACGATATGGACAACCACATAAGGCCGTTTAATTGTTTCTAACCGACTTGAAATCCAACTAGTTAGAGGTGCTCCAATCAATGCCCCAATAAGCCCAATCATGATGAGCTGACTGGCACCTGAACGTGTTAGTTCATATACATTCATCCCGTAAGGAACTGCCCATGAACTGATAAACCCCAAATAGCCCCCAACAAGCCCAAAGTGACAACAGAATAACGCCCACGCTTGCCGATTGGAGGAAATCCTCCGAAGTAAAGCGAATATTTTCTCACGTTGTATTTCTTTTTCTTTGACAAGAGGTTCGTTAACAAAGAGTTGTTTTGGCTTTTTTAAGAGTACGAAGTAAAGGAGAGTTCCACATAAGCATAAAAGAAAGCCTAGTAAAAAAAATGCTCCCCTCCAACCAAGTAAATGAATTAATAAGGAGAAAGGAAATGAAGCCAATAGAAAACCTAGACTTCCTGTCATGCCAGCAAATCCAATTAACCGAACAAATTCCTTTGCTTTAAACCACTGACTTAATATTAACACCATATTGACCCAAATGGTCGCATCGCCTATTCCTGTAAGAATTCTTGCAAAAAAAAGAATGTATTCATGTGTACCAAGACTATAGATCATGGTACCTATACCTGTAACGATTGCCCCAATAATGAGGAAATAATTTGGCCCAAAACGATCAGCCAAAATCCCCATTGGAATTTGTAATCCAGTGTACACAAAAAATTGGATACTGGTCAGTAGCCCAATCGTTGATGCTGTAACCATAAAATCCGTCATCAATTGATCTGTAATTAACCCTGGAGCCGTTCTTTGGCTCGCCATTAATAAATAAGTAAACAATACAGAAGCAAAGACAATCCATCTAAATCTGCTATCTTGTTTATCCAATAGTTTCTACCCCTGTAGTTTTTACTCCATTATATGAACTGTGAGGTAATTATATTAACCAGTTTTTACATCACTCCACCTGAGTGAATTTCATAATTACCAAAATCGAACCTTCTCAATCTATGATGGCGCTAATAATGAGTTATCGAATTCATAGACCTACCTTCTTTTTTCATGCATGTATTTTAGCCACTTTTTCAATTTATAATTGCATATCAAGTAACCAACGCTTGAAACACCCGCTACTGCGCTCGCTAATTGTAGGATGAACAAATGCTCTGCATAAATTCCTGCACCAACGCCAAAAAGACTTAGTAACATCAATTGAAATAATTGTCTTTTGTAGTTTTCATAAATTGTAAATTGAAACTCTCTCCGTTGCTCTTTTTCCTTCAGTATCTCGAGCTTTTGGGGTAACTGTAAAAACTCTGTAGCAGAATGAAGGACCTTAAATAAAGGCTGAGATTGCAACCAATACCAGACAAATGTCCATTTATTATTCCCTTGATTCTTCACCCATTCCATAAAAACTGGTTTGGCTAACTCAAAGAGTTCATCTTCGGTGACTAAACCTCGAATTAGTCCTTCCATCGTTACAAATGAGCGCCCCAAAAAAACAAATCGTGTTGGAACCTGTATCGGAAGGGCTTGAATAATATCGTTCATTTCTAATTTTAACTTAATGAGATCCATTTCCTTTAATTGCTCAGGTTGGAAGGTCATTAATTCCGATAACAGTCTTTCCATCGTCCTCGGATCAGCTTCTGGTAGCAAGAACCCTAATTGGGTTAAGGTTTCAACTGCTTTACTATAATTCTTTGATAAGAAACATTCTATTAATTCTTGTAAATATGATGCATCCTTTTTGCTAATTTCACCGGTCATTCCATAATCAAGAAGAATGATTTCCCCTTTTTTTGAGACTAATACGTTACCGGAATGTGGGTCAGCGTGAAATGTACCAGGTTCTAACCATTGTGGCAGAAATAACTTGATAAGTCGCTGAGCTAACTCCTGTCGGCTTACTTCAAGTGAACTAATTTTTTCTTCATCTGTTAGCTTTATCCCTTCAACCCATTCCATTACGAGAACTTTCGACGTACAGAACTCCTCATAAGCCTCTGGTACTTTAACAATATCCATACTATGAAAACGTTGTTGAAATGAGAGCAATGTTTCCTTTTCGTGAACGAAATCCAACTCTCTTTCAATTACTTGTTTTAACTCATGATATAAAACCTTCAAATTTATAAATCCTTTTGGCATCGGAACAAAATGATCAGCAAACCAAATAATAATCTTTAATGTTTGGAAATCTGTATGAATAATAGATTGGATACCTGGACGCTGGACCTTGATCGCAACCTCTTTTCCATTTGGAAGAACACCTTTATACACTTCTCCAATAGACGCTGAAGCAATTGCCTTCGGTTCAATAGAAAGTAGCTTTTCTTCGAGACTGCACCCCCATTCTAGTTCGAGAACCTCTTTTATTTCCCCCCATTCAGAAGGCGGAACCTGATCAGTAAGATCTTGAAGTTGACTGATAAACGCAGAGGGCAATAAATCAGAGCGAATACTTAATAGCTGACCTATTTTTATTAGTAAGCCTTCTAATTCAAATAATGTTTGACGAAATCTCTCACCAATATTCCCCCATAAGCTATTCCAATCGCTTTCAGATTTTTTGCGAACTTTATACCAATAAATTTGAATAAAGATGACAAATGCCATTGATAGGATCTTTGACATTCTACGTAATTTGCTTTTCGTCTTCATAAGCTCACTCTTTCGGGAAAATAGTATATATCAATAAGTACAATATTCTAGAACTCTTGTACTTACACCTTTTTTCACTGAAATTAAAAATAAAAAGGAACAGCTAATTGCGGTCCTCTTCCCATTCAGCTTAAACAAACGCTCTTTACCCTATCCAGGTCTTACTTCGTTAAACTACTATCCTCTTTTACAGTTAAAGAATTCGTAGAAAGTTGAATGAGTGTCGCGTCGTGTATAAGCCATTTAACAAATTAACATACGCCGATGAAATAAATAAACAAACTATTTTAAATATTATCTTGACACCTATAAGATATTACAGCTATATGAGTAGTATAGGCTTTTGGGGTGTTTGATACATTATAGTTTTACACAAGAACACTTCTTTGGTCTTTTGTACTATTCCTTTAATAAAATTTAACTATAAGATGTATAAGGAAGTGATATATCGATGTATAAATTTTATTGTAGAGCTTATCAAGAGACTATGAAGGTAGTTACTTACCTCTTAAATTGGCGTAAACCAGAGTTACTAGAAGGAGAAAATAGCGTAAGTAAACTCCCAGCTGTTATTAGAAGTAAAGGTATTGATAATGTATTAGTAGTAACCGATAATGGAATTACATCTTTAGGTCTGTTAGATAGGCTGTTAGAAGGGTTACAGCATGAGGATATAAACTATGTAGTATATGATCGAACGATTCCCAATCCAACAATTACAAATATTGAGGAAGCACTGACAATTTATAAACAAAACAACTGTCAGGGGATTGTTGCTTTTGGTGGAGGCTCTCCAATGGATTGTGCAAAAGGGGTTGGAGCACGAGTAGCTAATCCAAAGAAAAGCATTCAGCAAATGAAGGGGCAATTAAAAGTCAGGAAAGAAATTCCTTCATTTTTCGCTATTCCTACTACAGCTGGAACTGGAAGTGAAGCTACCATTGTTGCTGTTGTTTCTAACAATGATACACATGAAAAGTATGCGATTACTGATACCGTTTTAATCCCCCATGTAGCTGTACTGGACCCGTTACTAACAGTCGGCCTCCCCCCACACATAACGTCCACAACCGGAATAGATGCACTGACACATGCGGTTGAGGCCTACATAGGTAGAAGCAACACAGAAGAGACAAAAAAGTTTAGCAAGGAAGCAGTAACGTTAATTTTTGAAAACCTCAATGAAGCATATACAAACGGCACGAACATTGAAGCACGTAAGAACATGCAAAGAGCTTCTTATTTAGCAGGTATTGCCTTCACCCGTGCCTACGTTGGGTATGTACATGCTATTGCGCATACGTTAGGTGGGTTTTATGGCATCCCACATGGTTTAGCAAATGCTATTATTTTACCTTACGTACTTGAGTATTATGGAACAACAGTACATAAGTCTCTTGCTGAACTATCCGATTTGATATCACTAGGTACTCGGACGAATACAGATGCGCAAAAAGCTACAAATTTCATTGAAGCAATAAAACAACTTAATGCTTCGATGAATATTCCAACTAAAATTTCCGGTATTAATAATACTGATATCCCATTAATGGTTGAACGAGCAATGAAGGAAGCCAATCCATTTTATCCAGTTCCAAAAATCCTTTCGAAACAAGATATGTTTCAACTCTATCAACAAATTAAAGAATAGATTTAACTAACTTGTCCATTAATATGGTTAGACTATTAGGAGGTTAAAACATTTGGAGGACTATCATTTACTCATTACAAGGCAAAAAGCATTCTTCCGTTCTGGGCAAACCAAAGATCTTTCTTATCGTCTTCATGCATTAGAAAAGTTAAGAGATACCATCAAAACATATGAGCAACAGTTTTTAGATGCATTGAAATTAGACCTAAACAAATCTGAATTTGAAGCCTACACCACAGAAATCGGAGTGGTGTTGGAGGAAATTCGCTTCACACGGAAAAATTTGCGTAAATGGGCGAAGCCTCAAAAGGTAAAGACCTCAATAACTCACATTGGTTCCTCTGGTTATATTTACCCAGAACCTTATGGTGTCGCACTGATTATCTCACCTTGGAATTATCCGTTTCAGTTAGCAATCGCGCCGTTAATTGGTGCCATTGCAGCAGGTAATTGCGCTGTCTTAAAACCATCAGAATTAACACCGAAAACCTCTGAACTTTTGGCGAAGCTTATTGGTGAGATCTTTCCCAAAGAGTATATATCAGTCATTGAAGGCGGTGTTGAAAGGAGTCAATCGCTACTTAAAGAACCATTTGATTATATTTTCTTTACGGGAAGTGTACCAGTAGGAAAAGTTATAATGGAAGCTGCCTCCAAAAATCTCACCCCTGTAACTTTAGAGTTAGGTGGGAAAAGTCCTTGCATCGTTCATTCAGATGCTAACCTCAAACTAGCGGCAAAGCGAATTGCTTGGGGAAAATTTATAAATGCTGGACAAACGTGCGTAGCTCCCGATTACTTATATGTTCACAGAAGTATTAAAAATGAATTCCTGACTGATATTAAAGACGCCATAACAGAATTGTACGGAGGGGAACCATTAAAAAACCCAAACTATACCCGTATCGTCAGCAAACGTCACTATGAACGATTGCAATCGTTTCTTCAAGATGGAAAAGTTACTCATGGCGGTTCGACAAACGAAGAAGGGTTAACGATTGAGCCAACGGTCCTTACCAATATCACTTGGGAAGATCCTGTCATGCAAGATGAGATTTTCGGACCAATTCTTCCGGTAATGGTCTATAATGACCTAGCTGAAGTTATTGATGGCATCGATAATCATCCAAAACCACTTGCCCTTTACCTTTTCTCTGAAAATACGAGTACAGTAGACGAGGTACTAAACAAGATAACCTTTGGCGGTGGTTGTATCAATGACACCATTTATCATCTTGCTACACCCTACTTACCCTTTGGTGGTGTAGGAACAAGTGGCATGGGAGCTTATCATGGCAAAGGGAGCTTTGACACATTTTCACATAACAAAAGCGTCCTAAAACAAACGACCAAATTTGACATACCACTTAGATATCCCAATTTGAAAGACGGATTAAAAAAGGTTAAACTTTTCTTAAAGTAGCTATAAAAAGCCGAAACCAGTATTCTTGGTATCGGCTTTTCTTCATTCTAGAATCCCCTTATCCCTAAGACACAGTATTGATGCTTAGATTTTCTGGTACATTGTGGTAATCATAAAATAATTGCATAAACCCTATACAAAAATAACACAATACTAGTAATTCTTATAAAGGAGATGAAACAAAATGAGTAACAACAACAATTCAAATCAATTATTAGTACCTGGGGTGCAACAAGCACTTGACCAAATGAAATATGAAATTGCTCAAGAGTTCGGTGTGAACTTAGGGCCAGACACGACTTCTCGTGCCAACGGTTCTGTGGGTGGAGAAATTACAAAAAGATTAGTTCAAATGGCTCAACAACAACTTTCATAAATATTTTCCTACCTACAACCTCCATATGATAAAGAGTAACGATCAAGGATCGTTACTCTTATTTTTTCCTTTGCCGGCAGTGTTTTAGCAGATAAACAACATGCTAATTTAATAATTCGTTATTAACACATGTTCCACCTTTTTATCATTTCGATCCATAAAACTAACACTGTATTCCTTGTTAAATCCAATAATGTTTATACAAGGCTTATTATAGAGTTGATAAATAAAATCTGTATTTTTGATGATAAGCATAAATTTTCCTCTACATTTAGTAAGCAAGTATTGTGCAAGGCGCTCTTGATCTTTTATACCAAACGCATTCCCTGCATACGTTGAAAAATCACTATCATATGGTGGATCTAAAAAGACAAAGTCATCTTCTCGGATACTGATATTTTGTAAAAATTGTTCAAAATCAAGATTATAGATGTTTGTTTGTTGTAAGATTTCTTGCAGGGAATTTGTCCACAAGTATTCAATTTTATTATCAAAAGCCTTACTGTTATAAGTCACTCCACCGTAAGGAACATTAAAACCACCATTACGGTTATAACGGAACATGGATGAATAACAAAATTCTCTTAGGAAAAAGAATAACGCGATGTGTTGTTCATGACTAATTTTAATAACCAACCGTTGATTGTAGATTGACCGAAAATAGGTATAAACACTTGCACGAAAGCTGGCTTCAATGTTTTTTGAATAGTCCTCTTCAGGCAAATTACCTTTTTTATACTCATTTCTCTTTATTTTGTCTAGCTTAGAATAAATAGACTTCTTTAATTCATTTAATAAGCTATCTAATTCTACTAAGAAATAGCGAGGTAGGTTTGCACCAACTTCACTTCGTTTTCTATCAACGAACTTCTCGATTTCAATTACCAACACTTCTTTGGATAATTCATCTACTTTATATTGTTGATACAATTCCCGTACAAGTTCGTAGTACTTTTTTGATAATTCACCAAAATAACTCCATAAATCCCAGATCTCTATCAGATACTGATGAAACAATTGATTTCGTTCTTTAATTAAATTATATAAAGACACAAGTTCAAAAGAAAAATCATTAACAAATGCCTGGTTATACTCCTCTTTTTTTAACGAGAAAAGACAAGCTCCTCCACCTAAAAAAGGTTCTATGTAATTGTTTATTCTTTTCGGTAGATACTGATGAATAATTTCTAGTTCTGTCGTTTTCCCACCAGGCCACTTTACAAATGGTTTTACCACTAGCCTTTTCCCCCTGTTAAAGCTAAACTTTTTTGCATTATAATATTATACTACAGAAAATTTACGAGAGGTAGAAAAGCAGTTAAAAAGGATACCCAGTTGCTTGGGTACCCTTTCCTTTTAATATTGGATGGCTGCAGATGCTTGAACTAAACCATGCCCATATTGAGTGGCACTTCCTAAGTTCTTTGCCGTTTGATTTAGAAGCTGACGTAATTCAACGTTTGTTAAATTTGGCTTTGCTTCCCATACAAGAGCAGCTACTGCTGCTACGTGTGGTGAAGCCATTGAAGTACCATTATAAGACGCGTAGTTATTATTTGGAGTCGTACTTAGAATACCAACCCCTGGCGCCGATATTTCTACTGCTGGACCAGTACTAGAGAACGTACCGCGTTTGTCACTTTGATCAGTTGCTGCAACAGCAATGACTGAACTATATTTCGCAGGGTAACCTACATTATCACCACGTCCAGGTCTAGTGCCGCTATTACCAGCTGCAGCTACTACTAATATTCCTTCTTGATAAGCTAAATTACAGAACTGTTCCAAGATAGATGAGCTAGAAGAACCACCTAAACTCATATTGATAATATCCATTCCATTTTGAATCGACCACTCAATACCTTTGGCAATCCCTTCATAAGAACCACTACCACTATTGTTTAAAACTTTAACCGCATATAATTCAGCGTTTTTTGCGACACCAATGACACCTAACTGATTATCAACAGCTGCTACTGTTCCTGCTACATGTGTCCCATGACCACTACCATCGTAGTAAGGATCACTATTTGCTGTGTCTGTAAAGACTGAAAAACCACCCTTTACATTAGCTGAGAGATCTTCATGATTTCTGTCTATTCCAGTATCAAGGATAGCAACCTTAATACCTTTCCCCGTAAACCCTAGATTGTTGGCCTCTGGACTTTGTACTCTCGGCACTCCCCAAGGCACCGTTTGTCCAAGCGCTTGAACTGTAGCGTTTACTTCTAGACCCTTGATTTTTGGATGATTTGCTAAGCCTCTTGCTTGTTGCTCGGTAAGGTTTAGTGAAACCACTGGTAATAGATTAAACGTGTGGAGGATATCACTATCTTTAACACCAAATGCTTTAAGTAAACCTTTCTCTACATTACCATCAAATTGTAGTAAGTATTGGTCAGTACCGCTATTTTTTGCAAAGATTACTCCTGGAGAAAAGATCATTCCAAACAACAAAACGAATGCAAAAAACACTGAAAATATTTTCTTCATTTACATGACCTCCTGTTTAGTGTATTTGGTGTTACAACTAAACTATATTGCAAATGTTCAGAAAATAAAAAATACGTATAGCGTGTTTTTAGCCGATGAGATCCAATACAACAAAGATGAACAAACCCATTGTTTCGTTTTTATAGCTTAAAATAACTATAATTATATTTGGAGACAAAAAAAAAGCGAAGTAGCTACTTCGCTTTTGTCATCTCTAGCCTATACTTCATGTGGTAAATCGGCAGGTGTTACATCATTTCCCGGTGACGCAGTAGTAAGTACTGCCCCAGTAAGTAATAAATTGAATACCAGAATGCAAGCTAAGACTTTTTTCATAGGTATCACCATCCTGTTAAAGTAGTTGTTTTTTTTGTTATTATACTATGTACTACAAACTGTTTAAAAATTCGAAAAATAACGCCTCGTGCTTTTTTAGTCACCTCTCAGATGATTACGAGCACCATTCAACACTTCTCGATAAGAAATATAACTATAGTTATAGGAGGCCACATCAAATGAATTTAAAACATTTTAGTAAAGAACTCGCCTGGTTAAGAATAAAAAATGGACTATCACAAAAAGAACTAGCAAAGGGAATTTGCACGCAGCCAGCGATCAGTAAAATAGAAAACGGGGAAGTTTGCCCTCAATTAGATACCTTACATTTATTATCTTTAAAATTGAAAGTACCACTTTCCTACTTTATTCATATTTTGCTATTTGAAAATAAAGATTACATTGACCAAACAGTTACGTATATTGAAGAATTAACATCTAGGCATCGATATGAAGAAGCTTTCCGCTTGGTTAAGGCGGAACTGACGATGAAAAACCAAGATCCATGGTTCGAAGCTTATCTATCGTGGCAACGCTTTTACAATGGATATCATTTAAAGTATTATACTGCTGATGAATGTCTTAACGGCTTAAAGAATTTACTAAAGAATGATGCGATTATACTCGAGCGATTCCTAGACATCAAAATATTGAATACAATTGGTACCATCTACTCTAACCAAGGAAAATACCAAGAAAGTATTTTCTATTATGAGAAAATACTTGATAGTTACCAAGAGAACACGATTAATCCATTATTAGAAAGCAAGAATATTTATATGCTACGAGTTATTTATAATAAAGCAAAGACACTATATGATGCCAGAAATTACGAGCTAGCTACAGAAACAGTTTCTCAAGGAATTCAATTATCGATTAAAAATCAAAATATGTCATTAATAGGACAATTTTACTATTACCAAGGGCAGTGTTTTGAGAAACTTCATTTCCCTGAGGGAAAAATAAGAAAATCGTATACACAGTCCTTATATTTCTTTGAATTGCTTGGTAATGATACATATGTCGGCATCATTAAAAAGCTAAAAAAGAAATACTTATTCCAAGAATTGAATACAATTCAGGCTTCTGCTACTGAAACTTATCATTGTAGTTAGAAAAAAAACACCATAGTGCCAGGTAATATCCTGTATCTATGGTGTTTCCTTTTATTCTACCTTCTCAGGAGGATCATAGGTTACATATGTCCCCGCAATAAAATCGTGAATAGCGCGATTATCTTCTCTTAAACCAACCATAAAGGCACTTACAATTACCCCGATACCTAAAGTAATCGCATAAACAAGTCCAGCAACAAGATCCCTAAGAAGCATCGTCCCAATTCCTACTTTTTCTCCATCTACTCTGGCAATTCGGATTCCAACTGCCCTTTTTCCTAAAGTATATCCGTACCAAAAAACAGGTAAAAGTAAGTAGTATAGCCCGTTTAAAATATCAATAACAGTAAAGGTTTCCATGTAAAACTTCCCATAAAGTATGGTTGAAATGACTCCTAGCACAATAAACAAAATTATTCCGTCTATGATACTAGCACCAAGTCTTATCCAAAATCCTGCCGAATTGCTAATTTCCATATATACGACCTCCCATTGTGTCATCTTGACATTTTATTCACTCTTTGGGTTGTTATAGTACTGATTTTGAAAAATTAGACTTATGCCTATCAAACGAATGATCTTGGGTGCCAATATCTATACTAGAATTCGGAGTTAAAACAATTGCGAGTACAACAGCACTTACCCCTGCAACAAGCTTTCCAATAATCATTGCAAAAACTAAGTCAGGATTAACACCAGCGACAAAACCAAGGTGACTACCAAAAACAAACGCTCCACTAACAGCAAAAGCGACATTGACTACTTTTCCTCTAGGGTCCATATCTTTTAATATTGTAAACATAGGAATATGGTGAGCCAACGATGCGATTAGACCTGTTGAAGCTGTCTCGTTAATCCCTAAAAGAATTCCAAGCCTAGTTAATGGCTTCTTACATACTTTCGATATAAATGTAACCATCGGAAATGCACCAGCAAGAAAGATAGCAATCATCCCAACAATTTTTATTCCTTCTTCTAAAGGAGCTAAATTAGGCATGATCGTTACTTGGGTAAATGTTTCTATAGCAATAACAACCAAACCGAATAAAGCTAGAAACTCGACTCCTCTAGCAAAATATGAAAATGCCAAAATCATCTTCTCCGGCTTTTTCCATAATCCTAAAGATATCAGTAATGCAAATAAAATGGTCGGGATTAAGTTAAGAAGAATCATATTGACTGGTAAATTTGCAATCACTCCACCTAAGAAACTCCCAACTGGAACAGTAATTAAACCTAAGAGTATACCTTTGGCAAAATATGGGTGATCCTCTTTTTCAATAATACCCAATGCAACAGGTATTGTAAACACAATCGTTGGTCCCATCATCGTTCCTAGAAATACCCATGCAAATAAAGCTGCCTCTGGACTATTTGCCATCTCTTGAGCTAAAGCATACCCTCCCATATCAATCGCTAAAATGGTATTGGCAAATACCGCAGGATCAGCTCCGATAAAACTATAAATTGGAGAAACGAGTGGAGTTAAGATACTTGCAAGAACTGGAGCTAACGATATGATTCCCACCATTGCTAGCGCTAAGGAGCCCATGGTCATTAAGCCATCACTAAAACGTTGTGCTAAACCGAATTTATTACCTAGTATTTTATCAATTGCTCCAATACAAAAAAAGATCATGACAATTAAAACGATTATTTCATTTATACTCATTATGTATCCCCATTCTAAATAGCCTCATTCTATCATTATAAACGAAAAACACAAGGTATTTTACTTTGAAAATGCCTTGTGTTTCTGATTATTTAGATTTGTTTTGTTTCTGCACCATTTATCGAATAACTCACTTCAATTTTACTGCTTAGCGAATGAGATACTGAACAATAGGTATCCTTTGATAATTGAATTGCTCGAACAACCTTATCTTCGGGTAAATCTCCTTCTAATGAATAGTGAATATAGACACTTGTAAACTTCTTAGGATGTTCTTCTGCCCGTGCTCCTTCAATCTCCATATGAAACGAGGTTGGTTCAAGTCTCATTTTATGTAGAATTGAAATAATATCAATACCCGTACAGCCTGCAACTGCATTTAACAGTAATTCCGTTGGTCTCGCCCCTTTATTTTCTCCGCCAACCTCTGCCGAAGCATCCATCATAAGTTCATGTCCTGATGGTGTTGTGCTCGAAAAAGCCATTTTTCCTGCCCAGTTAATTGTCGTTTTCATATCATCGGCCTCCACTAAATTTTCGTTTTAGCTTTTACAAAAATTAGAGATCTATTCCATTGATAGTATTCCTCCCACCATACGAAGCAAAAACAAAAAAGAGATTGCATTTTTTTCCTAAGGAAAAAATGCAATCTCTTTTTTATGTGTTTCATCACTACTTATTTTATACCTACTACATCACGGTTAATTATATTTTTCCCGTAATATAATTCATCCATCTCTAGTTTTAGACGTTCAGTAATTTCTTCTTGCTCTTCTAGCGTCAATTTTTCTTTCTTATAACCAAATAAGTAGTTATCAAGATCGAAGTTTTTCAACTTACATTTTGTGTGGAAGATGTTTTCTTGATAAATATTTACATCTATCATATCAAATAGCTCTTTTACTTCCTCTGGAATGTAGTTCTGAATTGAGTTGATATCATGGTCAATAAACAATTTGTGACCGTTAATATCTCTAGTAAAACCACGAACTCGGTAATCCATTGTCATGATATCTGTATCAAATGAATGAATCAGATAGTTCAATGCTTTTAATGGTGAGATCTCTCCACAGGTTGAAACGTCAATATCAGCACGGAACGTACTAATTCCTTCATCTGGATGATATTCAGGATACGTATGAACTGTAATGTGACTCTTATCTAAGTGAGCCAGTACCGTTTCTGGTAGCGGACCAGGTGACTCCTTAAAAAACCCTTGTGGCGCGGCGTCTACAGGGCCTTCTGATACTAAGATCGTTACACTAGCGCCCTGAGGATCATAATCTTGTTTTGCGATATTCAACACGTGAGCTCCGATGATACTCGTAACATCTGTAAGGATCTTCGTTAATCGATCAGCATTGTATTGTTCATCAATATACTCTATATAGGCTTCACGCTCTGCTTTTGTTCTTGTATAACAAATGTCATACATATTAAAGCTTAGTGACTTTGTTAGGTTATTAAAGCCATGTAATTGAATACGCTGTTCTGGCGTTAGTTTCATCGTCAAAATTCCCCTTTTCTCCGCCTTCAATGTCGTTGATAACTTCAAAAACTATCAACCTAAGTAACATAGAAGAGCCATTTTTAAGTTTCATTAATTAATTCACCACGTTATTATAACAAAACATGACAAAAAGTGATAATGAAATCTTTGAAAATCACGATAAGTTTTTAGTTTGATTGAAATACTGCTAAAACAAGTAAGCTTGAACAAGACAGAAGGTACAGCCCTTTTGTCGCTGTACCTTTTATTTTGCGTGTTGAGTGCAATAATCTTGTAGCAATTTCTCTTCTTCTTCCTCTAATGCAAAATCGATATACTTATCAGTTGTTTTTTCAAATATGTCGTAATGCATGATTCGAGTTGAACCTTCGTTTACGGCGAAAATCACTTTTATGTATAATCCATTTTCTGAATATAAGTCATCATCTTCATCAACTTCGACATTAATAAAAAATTCGTAGCGTTCACCGCTGAGAATGCCTGTTGTATCCTCTATCTTTTCAACAGTATGTTCTATAATATTCATAACTTCTTTCCTCTCTACCTATTATTATCATTCAAGTCTTATTATACCAAGAACCTGAAGAATTTAATCCTTCAGGCCTTGACGAAAATAGTTGATCATAAGGCGCCTACTTGCATATAGATAAATACAGCTAAAGGAACGGGAGGCACCATGATGACTAGATCACTCAAATTAAGAGCATTTATTGGCTCAATGATTATCCTATATGGCTTCTTTAAGTTATACCAGTTACTCTAACTAATTTCTGCCCTCTGATATTCTTTGTTTTCTTGTTCGTCTTCTTCAGGCACTTCTTTTGATAAAAACCAGCCTAGTACAGCTATTGTCACCAGTACGACGTAAAATGAAATCTTCCAAGCCTTCATTTCCGGTATATGATGTGGCAATAAGCCCACCTCTGGATGCGCTAACGTAAAAACAGCTAATTTCACCCCAACCCAACCAACGATTAGAAATGCTGCCGTTTCAAGACCAGGTTTACGGTGCAACAGCTTGACAAAATAAGTTGCGGCAAAACGCATAATAATTAAACCGATAAAACCACCAAGAAAAATAATGATGAATTTTCCGCCATCAAGGCCACCTACCATTGGAAGATTGGTGTTTGGTAATGTTAGTGCAATTGCTACTGCTGCTAAAATTGAATCTACCGCAAAGGCAATATCTGCCAATTCCACCTTTATTACCGTTACCCAGAAACCAGATTTCTTCTTTGCTTCCTTAGCTTCATCTGATTCAGTTTTATGCCTTACATACTTCTTAAGTAAATAATTCAAGGCGATAAACATAAGGTACACGGCACCAAGCGCTTGCACTTGCCATACATTCACTAAAAATGAAATAGCAAATAGTGAACCAAATCGGAATACAAACGCCCCTGCTAACCCATAAAACAAGGCCTTCTTCCGTTCTTTTTCCGGAAGATGTTTTACGAGTATCGCTAGCACTAATGCATTATCAGCGGCTAAGATCCCCTCTAAAACGATAAGTACTAATAATACCCACCCGTACTCTAATAAAATTGATACATCCACAAATAAGTCCCCTCTTCTACCATGATGTTAAAATAAAAGGCTCTTTTCGTAAACATTGCTCCTGCGGTTACTCGTCGCACAAAAAACTGTTGCTTTTTTACCCTATATTAATTGGGATAATACTCTAGATGACGATATCAGCCATTAAATTATGTAAGAAAAGAGCAATACTTACAAAATTAGTGGTGAATTATTAGTAGTTTGTGTAAAAATCCGGTTTATGGGATTTTTAGGCAAGCAACAAACTTTGCGAAAACAGCCAAATAAAAAATGACCCATACCATAAAAGTAAGGTCATGAAATAACATCTAAATAGATCAGATGGACAGACCGATACCGTTACGGTAAAGGTCTCGCAAACAACAAAATGTTGCCAATAAATCCGGAGGGTTCTCCTCGTGATGACGAATTTATTGTACCAGCTACTCCCCTTTAAGGATAACTTCTTATTTGTTTTTTATTGTAATAGGAGTCTCTTACTATGTCAATCTAGTTTTTTCATAACCTACCATTTTATTATTTCAAGCAGAAGAGAAAAGAATACACGTTCAATTCTTGTTGTTATTTAACAATCGGAGGACATCCTCCCAAAATAAGACAACAAATGGCGTATCTGAATTTCTTTCATGTCTAAGATAGTTTCTCAATTTTTTATAATGAATCATATGACGAGTATTTTTCCTACCGTTTTCCCATGTCATCTTTGAAACTAATAAAACTTGCAAAAGCCTCTTATTAGTTTGTGGTTCATAATGACTTAATATATTAAACTGTTTTTTTACATCACTTTCAAAACACCAGTTTTCCTGCTGCTTCACTGTTATTATAACAATAGTAGAGTGGGTAGATAAGACAATATCCGAAGCACCATAATGAAAATTAACGTATCCAAACATCTCTTCATATTCCTGTTTTAGCTGGGATAGTTCATTCAATACATTGTCAGCACACGGCAAGAAGTAGAATTCACAAGTACGACGATACGCCTCTACCACTGTGAGAAAAAAATCTTCTACTAGACTTTTATGGTTAGGAGTTTGTTTGTTAAATATACAATCGCTAAAAATTCTTACAATTTGGCTATTTCCTATTGAACCTTCACTGCTACTTAACATCTGTTTAGTCCCCCTACTCAGGATTTTCCGTACCTCTTTAGTAAATTTATGTTAGTTTTTTATGAATAATACTCTCAGAAATTCCTCAAACACTAAACAAAGAGAGTGTCCTAAAAGGGAACGCAAGACTGCCTCACGTGACATTTGATGGCACAGGAAGTTTCAAATGGGAACGCAAGACAGCCTCACGTGACAAAAGATGGCAGACGAAGTTTCAAAAGGGAACGCAAGACAGTCTCACGTGACATTTGATGGCACAGGAAGTTTCAAAAGGGAACGCAAGACTGCCTCACGTGACATTTGATGACAGGAAGTTTCAAAAGGGAACGCAAGACAGTCTCACGTGACATTTGATGGCACAGGAAGTTTCAAAAGGGAACGCAAGACTGCCTCACGTGACATTTGATGGCAGAGGAAGTTTCAAAAGGGAACGCAAGACTGCCTCACGTGACATTTGATGGCAGAGGAAGTTTTAAAAGGGAACGTAAGACTGCCTCACGTGACATTTGATGGCAGACGAAGTTTTAAAAGGGAACGTAAGAGAGTCTCACGTGACAAAAGATGGCAGAGGAAGTTTCAAAAGGGAACGCAAGACTGCCTCACGTGACATTTGATGAC
>NZ_QOUX01000051.1 GCF_004116265.1 Anaerobacillus alkaliphilus
CTGCGGGTATGTTTTCCAAACCACGAAGCCACCTGGTAATAACTCCATGTGGCTTGCCAAAAAAGGCTAACATACCCGCCTCTCCAAGTAAAGTCGCTCAATATTGTGCACCACCTTAAGCTGCTTGATTTCCTCTAGTTTGTTCAGGGCCTTTACTAGCCTTTCTTTCATACTCATTTGGTGATACATAACCTATGGTTGAATGGCTTCTTCTTTCGTTGTAAAAGCTCATAATATAATCCCAGATATCCCTTGTAGCTTCCTCACGAGTACTATACTTACGTCGGTAGATTAATTCCTTCTTTAAGGTCGCAAAAAAAGATTCCATACATGCGTTGTCATAACAGTTTCCTTTACGGCTCATACTGATCTGAATGTTATATTCTTGTAGACATGAGATGTACTCTTTTGATGTATACTGAGAACCTCGATCTGAGTGATGGATCAAATTTTCTGATGGTTTTCTTGAATTAATTGCTCTGGCGAGAGCTTTTAAAGGTAGCTCCTTGGTCATA
>NZ_QOUX01000052.1 GCF_004116265.1 Anaerobacillus alkaliphilus
TTCAAACATAATCTAGTGGCGATAGCGAAGAGGTCACACTCGTTCCCATGCCGAACACGATCGTTAAGCTCTTCAGCGCCGATGGTAGTTGGGGGTTTCCCCCTGTGAGAGTAGGACGTTGCTAGGTTATATATACGGAGGATTAGCTCAGCTGGGAGAGCACCTGCCTTACAAGCAGGGGGTCGGCGGTTCGAACCCGTCATCCTCCACCATTTTTTTTCATAAGAAAAAAACCTTATCTATATATGCCGGCCTAGCTCAATTGGTAGAGCAACTGACTTGTAATCAGTAGGTTGGGGGTTCAAGTCCTCTGGCCGGCACTCTTATTATAAGAGCCATTAGCTCAGTCGGTAGAGCATCTGACTTTTAATCAGAGGGTCGAAGGTTCGAATCCTTCATGGCTCACCATTTATAAACTTTATGCGGGTGTGGCGGAATTGGCAGACGCGCTAGACTTAGGATCTAGTGTCTTTGACGTGGGGGTTCGAGTCCCTTCACCCGCACCATAAGGTTTTTGCGGAAGTAGTTCAGTGGTAGAACACCACCTTGCCAAGGTGGGGGTCGCGAGTTCGAGCCTCGTCTTCCGCTCCAATTAATATTATAAAAGCAAGTCTTTACGTTATGCCGGGGTGGTGGAATTGGCAGACACACAGGACTTAAAATCCTGCGGTAGGTGACTATCGTGCCGGTTCAAGTCCGGCCCTCGGTACCATTGCTACTGCCTGAGTAGCTTCGTTGCGGCAATGCGACGAGCAAACTTGTGGCGTAGGAGCAAAAATATTTATTTAGCAAAAAAACATGAGCGCCCTTAGCTCAGCTGGATAGAGTGTTTGACTACGAATCAAAAGGTCGGGAGTTCGAATCTCTCAGGGCGCACCATTGCTACAACGTCGAGTACGCTTCTTCGCAGCAATGCGACGAGGACCAACTGGACCGCAGGAGCAAATAAATTAATAATTCATCTCGGGAAGTGGCTCAGCTTGGTAGAGCACCTGGTTTGGGACCAGGGGGTCGCAGGTTCAAATCCTGTCTTCCCGACCATTAAATTTTGGGGCCTTAGCTCAGCTGGGAGAGCGCCTGCCTTGCACGCAGGAGGTCAGCGGTTCGATCCCGCTAGGCTCCACCAATAAAAGTATTGACAACATATTAACTGTTGTGATATATTAATAAAGTCGCTTCTAACAGCGGACAATTGTTCTTTGAAAACTGAACACACAGCCAAGCGAATTAAAGAGATAGTAAATATCTCGTCAATGAATTATTATTTTTGAGCTATATCAAACACTTTTATGGAGAGTTTGATCCTGGCTCAGGACG
>NZ_QOUX01000053.1 GCF_004116265.1 Anaerobacillus alkaliphilus
TTCCCCCATTCGGAAATCCCCGGATCAAAGCTTACTTACAGCTCCCCGAGGCATATCGTTGTTCGTCACGTCCTTCTTCGGCTCCTAGTGCCAAGGCATCCACCGTGCGCCCTTTCTAACTTAACCTGTTTTTTCAAAATAAGCGGCGCATTTCTTCGTCAGCTTCGTGTCTGCGGTGCTCATGTACCCTTAAATGTACACTCCGCTCCTCGCCACTTTGCTTCCTCGAACTGCTTGCTTCTTTTGAAAAACCTTTGTTATAAAGGTTTAACGTCGAATTGAATTCTTGACTACTCAAGTTTACTCAAAAGCTTTTACAAACTTTCCGGTAAAACTTAAATGTGTTAGTTGTTATCTAGTTTTCAAGGAACGAAATCAATTGTGAATTGGATAATTATGAATTTTGAATTGGTTGAAGGCTTCTCTGAGACGCTTTTAATAATTCATAATTCAAAATTGACAATTCATAATTGCTTTTAGAGAGATCATTCTCTCAAAACTGAAACACAGCGTCAGCGTACTTTTCCTAAGAAAAGCATCGACTAGAGTTTTAACTCCATAGAAAGGAGGTGATCCAGCCGCACCTTCC
>NZ_QOUX01000054.1 GCF_004116265.1 Anaerobacillus alkaliphilus
AACAAGGTAGCCGTATCGGAAGGTGCGGCTGGATCACCTCCTTTCTATGGAGTTAAAACTCTAGTCGATGCTTTTCTTAGGAAAAGTACGCTGACGCTGTGTTTCAGTTTTGAGAGAATGATCTCTCGAAAAGCAATTATGAATGATGAATTTTGAATTATGAATTGTTGAAAGCATCTCAGAGAAGCTCTCAAAAGCAATTCAAAATCGATAATTGACAATTCACAATTGAACTTGTTCCTTGAAAACTAGATAACAACTAACACATTTAAGTTTTACCGGAAAGTTTGTAAAAGCTTTTGAGTAAACTTGAGTAGTCAAGAATTCAATTCGACGT
>NZ_QOUX01000055.1 GCF_004116265.1 Anaerobacillus alkaliphilus
ACTCGTTCCCATGCCGAACACGATCGTTAAGCTCTTCAGCGCCGATGGTAGTTGGGGGTTTCCCCCTGTGAGAGTAGGACGTTGCTAGGTAAAAAAACACATCCCATGTGGATGTGTTTTTTTTGTTGTTTCAAATGAAGTTATAGTTACTACCATTTAATACATCAAATGAGTAGCCTTTTACTAATTACTTTTTAACAATAATGTTAAAAGATATATTCTATAATATATAAACAAGATTTACTTGGGACAATAAAAAGAAGATAGTCATTGTAAAATGACTATCTTCTTTACCTCGTTCAACAAGCTTGTTTTATGGGGTCGTATCGATTATTACTTCCCACAGACACCTCATTTCATTATTGTTCAAAACAATCTTGAAATTTTTGGTTATACTGCAAGCTAATCACCTCATTAAAGGTCAATCGAACTACCTAATGTTATTGATCATAACATTTAAACCCTGCTGAAGTTGGTTGTGAGTAGCAAAATGCTCCTCAAAAATAGTATGTCCGGTTTTATCTTTCTCCATGTATCAAACTAAAAAGTTGACCATAATGTTTAATTTAATTAATTTGTTATTTCACTTGGTGGATGCATAAAAAGTTTAGAAAGATGGAACCTACTTATTTAGAGGTACCCTATAACTGAAGGAGGTAATAGAATGGTTAATCAAAATTTTGAAAAGTTTAAGGAAGTACAAGAAAAGCATAAATCTGTATATCTAGGTGGAGACAAACAAAATAAAAAAGATGATGTATTACAGAGTAACGAAAATCATGGTATATCTGTGGGAGCTGAAGGAAGAAAGATAGGAAGAAGCAAAAATAAATAGAATTTTTATACTATCTTTATTGTACAACTTAGGAGCTTTACTTCCAGTAAGGCTTCTTAAATATGGTAAAGAGAATTAAGTCTAAAAAATAATAACTTTTTCATTGACCTTTAAATAAGTTTTATGTTAATATTAATTTCTAGTCGTTGAAACCACTTAAAAAAACAACTTATCGAAAAAAAGTTGTTGCGTTGGATTTGTTATTATGTTATAATAAATCTTGTCGCTAAAACGACTTATGAAATTGTTCTTTGAAAACTGAACACACAGCCAAGCGAATTAAAGAGATAGTAAATATCTCGTCAATGAATTATTATTTTTGAGCTATATCAAACACTTTTATGGAGAGTTTGATCCTGGCTCAGGAC
>NZ_QOUX01000056.1 GCF_004116265.1 Anaerobacillus alkaliphilus
TTCCTTTACCATCAACAGTATCACGCGTTGAAGATAATAATTCAAACCTATCTTATTCGGGCTCATGGATTACTACCTCTAGTAGTAATTATAGTGGTGGCACTTACAGTTATGCTTCTTCACTTAATGCTAGTGTTGAATATACGTTTACTGGGACAGGCATTCGGGTGCTCTCTTTAACTAGCACTAGAAATGGATTAATGGACGTTTACATTAATGATCAAATTATAACAAAAGTTAACCTATATTCTGCTTCTGTTTCCTATCGTGTGAATGTGTTTGAGAAACTAGATCTTCCTTATGGGACTCACACCATTAAACTAGTAAATCCTGCTCAAATAGGTCACCATTCTGCAGTTGAAACTCGGATTAACGTTGATGCTTTTGATGTAATTGCTCCTATTTTACCTAACGCACCAACGGATCTCCATGCTCAACCTGACTTTACTAGCGTAGGTCTTTCATGGGAAACAAAT
>NZ_QOUX01000057.1 GCF_004116265.1 Anaerobacillus alkaliphilus
ATGTTAACCGCTACACCACGGGTCCAGGTTTATATGGAGGAGGAAGAGGGATTCGAACCCCCGCGCCGCTTTCACGACCTATCGGTTTTCAAGACCGAACTCTTCAGCCACTTGAGTATTCCTCCGTATCATATAAAAAAAATAAAATTGGTAGCGGCGGAGGGAGTCGAACCCCCGACCTCACGGGTATGAACCGTACGCTCTAGCCAGCTGAGCCACGCCGCCAAATTCATTGTAATACTTAATTAAAATGGTGGAGCCTAGCGGGATCGAACCGCTGACCTCCTGCGTGCAAGGCAGGCGCTCTCCCAGCTGAGCTAAGGCCCCATTTTAATAGTTTAGCAACGTCCTACTCTCACAGGGGGAAACCCCCAACTACCATCGGCGCTGAAGAGCTTAACGATCGTGTTCGGCATGGGAACGAGTGTGACCTCTTCGCTATCGCCACTAAACTATTTT
>NZ_QOUX01000058.1 GCF_004116265.1 Anaerobacillus alkaliphilus
GGCAAGGTGGTGTTCTACCACTGAACTACTTCCGCATATAAATGGCTGGGCTATCTGGATTCGAACCAGAGAATGACGGAGTCAAAGTCCGTTGCCTTACCGCTTGGCTATAGCCCAAGATCTAAAAATAATATGGGGCGATCGAAGGGAATCGAACCCTCGAATGCCGGAGCCACAATCCGGTGCGTTCACCACTTCGCCACGACCGCCATATTAAATATCCTAATTGTTTTTTGGCAGGGGCAGTAGGAATCGAACCCACACTGGAGGTTTTGGAGACCTCTGTTCTACCGTTAAACTATGCCCCTAAAGGCAGCAATTATAAATGGTGGAGGGGGACGGATTCGAACCGCCGAACCCTAAGGAGCGGATTTACAGTCCGCCGCGTTTAGCCACTTCGCTACCCCTCCAAATATTAAGTTCCTATTTAGAAAAAAAATGGCGGACCCGACCGGGATCGAACCGGCGATCTCCTGCGTGACAGGCAGGCATGTTAACCGCTACACCACGGGTCCAGGTTTATATGGAGGAGGAAGAGGGATTCGAACCCCCGCGCCGCTTTC
>NZ_QOUX01000059.1 GCF_004116265.1 Anaerobacillus alkaliphilus
CTGAGCCAGGATCAAACTCTCCATAAAAGTGTTTGATATAGCTCAAAAATAATAATTCATTGACGAGATATTTACTATCTCTTTAATTCGCTTGGCTGTGTGTTCAGTTTTCAAAGAACAATTTGTAAGTCGTTTTAGCGACAAGATTTATTATAACATAATAATATTTCTTTTGCAACACTTTTTTAAAAGAAGTGTTTTGTTCAACGACCAGAAATTAATATTACCATGAGACAACATTAAAAGTCAACAGTTAGTTTTTAATGCTTTCAACACGAACTAATTCCGATTAGATATATAATATATCAAAATAACAATGAGATTGCAAGATATTTCGTACAAATAAAATATTGGCATCTTTTTATATAGAAACTAACCAAGTTATGATTATCGTCCTATAGTGATAGCTAACCGGATTTTTCTTGATTAATGAAATAATAGTTTTCTAATAAGAATAATCTTAATTATGTATTACTACATAAAAATTCTCTTTGATCAATACTCGAGGAACTCACCAACTCATGAAAAGCTTCTCGAAATTTATTCGTAGTTGAGGAAGATTGGAAGGAGCTTCACTTGAGTACGGTAGATGACCACTGGCATCAATTATTATACGGTAGAAAAAATAAGAGGACCATTGACTCCCTTCATGCAGCTTTGTATCAAGGAAACCAGCTTCGAAATCTATACTCATAGACGCAGACGCACATATACCAACTAACCTATTTTAAACTTCTTAGTTAAAACACAAAAAAACACATCCACACGGGATGTGTTTTTCTTAGTTACCTAGCAACGTCCTACTCTCACAGGGGGAAACCCCCAACTACCATCGGCGCTGAAGAGCTTAACGATCGTGTTCGGCATGGGAACGAGTGTGACCTCTTCGCTATC
>NZ_QOUX01000060.1 GCF_004116265.1 Anaerobacillus alkaliphilus
AGTCGGCCGGTTTTTAATACGGACTCTTAAATGGTCCTAGAGGCTGATCGGCCTTACTTCACTTCTACTATAAAAAATAGTAGCACAAACCCTGGCCGGGGTCTGCACTACTAATCTTAGTATGTTTATCTTATATAAAACTTAATCTGGACACGTATAAATGCTTATAAAGTAATTACAAAGCCCTAAATGGAACGTGTTTACAGGGGAGACTCTCTTACGTTCCCTTTTGAAACTTCCTCTGCCATCAAAAGTCACGTGAGACTCTCTTACGTTCCCTTTTAAAACTTCCTCTGCCATCAAATGTCACGTGAGGCTGTCTTGGGTTCCCTTTTGAAACTTCCTCTGCCATCAAATGTCACGTGAGGCTGTCTTGCGTTCCCTTTTGAAACAATTTCTCGCTTCATTTGTCACGGGAGACTCTCTTACGTTCCCTTTTAAAACTTCCTCTGCCATCAAATGTCACGGGAGACTCTCTTACGTTCCCTTTTGAAACTTCCTCTGAATATAGACTATAAAGTGGACACGATATGGAGAGACTTGTAACACAAGTTTACAGAGCGGAGCGTGTCACTATGCGTAGATCTTACGATCAGGAATTTAAAGAGTATATTGCAAAGTTAGTAGT
>NZ_QOUX01000061.1 GCF_004116265.1 Anaerobacillus alkaliphilus
CAACTACCATCGGCGCTGAAGAGCTTAACGATCGTGTTCGGCATGGGAACGAGTGTGACCTCTTCGCTATCGCCACTAGATTTTATTCAATTGTGAATTGTCAATTATGAATGTTCAATTGTTCTTTGAGCTTCTCCGAGAAGCTATAAACAATTCATAATTCATATTTGTTAATTCATAATTCCAACAGGGTCATTCCCTGAAAACTAGATAACACACATTTAAGACTTGAGTAAGAAAATCAATTCTTATTTTAGGATAAGTCCTCGACCTATTAGTATCTCTCAGCTCCACACGTCACCGTGCTTCCACCCGAGACCTATCAACCTCATCATCTTTAAGGGGTCTTACTGGATTAACTCCAAGGGAAATCTCATC
>NZ_QOUX01000062.1 GCF_004116265.1 Anaerobacillus alkaliphilus
GAAAGCGGCGCGGGGGTTCGAATCCCTCTTCCTCCTCCATATAAACCTGGACCCGTGGTGTAGCGGTTAACATGCCTGCCTGTCACGCAGGAGATCGCCGGTTCGATCCCGGTCGGGTCCGCCATTTCATACTAAAATAGTAATTCTATATTCGGAGGGGTAGCGAAGTGGCTAAACGCGGCGGACTGTAAATCCGCTCCTTAGGGTTCGGCGGTTCGAATCCGTCCCCCTCCACCAACCGATTTAAAACTTAGGGGCATAGTTTAACGGTAGAACTGAGGTCTCCAAAACCTCCAGCGTGGGTTCGATTCCTACTGCCCCTGCCAAAAGAAAAATAAATATTATGGCGGTCGTGGCGAAGTGGTGAACGCACCGGATTGTGGCTCCGGCATTCGAGGGTTCGATTCCCTTCGATCGCCCCATATTAATTTTAGATCTTGGGCTATAGCCAAGCGGTAAGGCAACGGACTTTGACTCCGTCATTCTCTGGTTCGAATCCAGATAGCCCAGCCATTTATATGCGGAAGTAGTTCAGTGGTAGAACACCACCTTGCC
>NZ_QOUX01000063.1 GCF_004116265.1 Anaerobacillus alkaliphilus
GAGGTTGATAGGTCTCGGGTGGAAGCACGGTGACGTGTGGAGCTGAGAGATACTAATAGGTCGAGGACTTATCCTAAAAATAAGAATTGAATTTTACTCAAGTCTTAAATGTGTGTTATCTAGTTTTCAGGGAATGACCCTGTAGAAATTATGAATTACCAATTATGAATTATGAATTGTTTATAGCTTCTCGAAGAAGCTCAAAGAACAATTGAACATTCACAATTGACAATTCACAATTGAATAAAATCTAGTGGCGATAGCGAAGAGGTCACACTCGTTCCCATGCCGAACACGATCGTTAAGCTCTTCAGCGCCGATGGTAGTTGGGGGTTTCCCCCTGTGAGAGT
>NZ_QOUX01000064.1 GCF_004116265.1 Anaerobacillus alkaliphilus
CCCAACTACCATCGGCGCTGAAGAGCTTAACGATCGTGTTCGGCATGGGAACGAGTGTGACCTCTTCGCTATCGCCACTAGATTATGTTTGAAAGAAATCATTCCTTCAAAACTAGATAACACACATCTCGTTCTCATCTTGAGATACTTCCTTGATTAACTCCGTGCAGCTTTGCATCGAGGAAGCCTGCTTCAGAGCGTTACTAGTAGACGCAGATGCACATATACCAACTAACCTATTTTAAACTTTTTATTTAAAATACAAAA
>NZ_QOUX01000065.1 GCF_004116265.1 Anaerobacillus alkaliphilus
CCCGGATCAAAGCTTACTTACAGCTCCCCGAGGCATATCGTTGTTCGTCACGTCCTTCTTCGGCTCCTAGTGCCAAGGCATCCACCGTGCGCCCTTTCTAACTTAACCTAAATTTTCCGAAATAAGCGGCGAATATCTTCGTCGCCTTCATTCCTCAATCATCCTCATGTACGTTAATGTACACTGCGGTGATTGACTCACTCGGCTCCTCGATCTTCTTGCTTCTTTCGAAAAATTACCTAGATTT
>NZ_QOUX01000066.1 GCF_004116265.1 Anaerobacillus alkaliphilus
GTTTGGACTGTAAATTGTTCAATTTGGACTGTAAATGTACCAGTTCCGCTCATAAACCACTCAGTTTGGACTGTAACCCGATATATGCAGCAATGTAACCACCTATGTTGCTACGTCCAAAGACGTTTTATATAGGAAACTATGTTTTTTATTCAAAAGAGAGATAAATTTGTTGTCGCCTTTGGCTCTTTTTGAGGTTTTGGAGTTCTGTCAAGAAAGTGGACATAAATAAATGGAACTTTTTTAGGCAGGGATCCTACCGCACTTCGTTTGGTGGGGTGTTAAAAATGATTACTCAAAAACATGACTAATCACTTTTAACACCAAATGGACCATTTATGAGACAAAGTTACACTCAACTTGACTATGTTTTCTCTCAAATTGGTTTGGAGAACAATACCCTAAAGTTGAGTGTTTCCTTCTCTCATTATAAAAACCACCAATATAATGATTGATTGCCTTTACTGCTTCACTACGTGTCTTAAATCGTCTTCGATGAACTAAATCTTTTTTCA
>NZ_QOUX01000067.1 GCF_004116265.1 Anaerobacillus alkaliphilus
CATTATCAACAAGTAATGTATTGTTGTGTTTTGCACGTAATTGTTGAACCAATGTGTACACTTTTGCTAAACCAAACTTTTGATCCACTGCGTCTGCCATGTAATCGTAAGGCATGATGTGCGCGTGAATGTCTGTTGTACCCATGATCACTAGTTCGTGAGTAGTTGGTTTCGGGAACTCAAAGTTATACTTATACATTGCCCAACCATCTGCACCTTCACCAAGATACGATACGAACGTTAAGTTATTTGCTTCAATATACTCTTTTCCTTTCGGAGAGCTTCTGAAGACTACATTTCCTTTTGTTTCTACCGGAACGATTGACC
>NZ_QOUX01000068.1 GCF_004116265.1 Anaerobacillus alkaliphilus
AAGGATTTTACGTCGAATTGAATTCTTGACTACTCAAGTTTACTCAAAAGCTTTTACAAACTTTCCGGTAAAACTTAAATGTGTTAGTTGTTATCTAGTTTTCAAGGAACAAGTTCAATTGTGAATTATCAATTTTGAATTGCTTTTGAGAGCTTCTCTGAGATGCTTTCAACAATTCATAATTCAAAATTCATCATTCATAATTGCTTTTAGAGAGATCATTCTCTCAAAACTGAAACACAGCGTCAGCGTACTTTTCCTAA
>NZ_QOUX01000069.1 GCF_004116265.1 Anaerobacillus alkaliphilus
AACGTCTTTGGACGTAGCAACATAGGTGGTTACATTGCTGCATATATCGGGTTACAGTCCAAACTGAGTGGTTTATGAGCGGAACTGGTACATTTACAGTCCAAATTGAACAATTTACAGTCCAAACTAGACCATTTACAGTCCAAACTAAAGTTAGTCTAAAAAGTGGACACGTAAAAATGGATATAAAGTATAATACAAATATCATTTAAGAGGACGTGTTCACATGGGGAAACATTATGATCAGGAATATAAAGATTATGTAGCGAAACT
>NZ_QOUX01000070.1 GCF_004116265.1 Anaerobacillus alkaliphilus
TTCGGGTGCTCTCTTTAACTAGCACTAGAAATGGATTAATGGACGTTTACATTAATGATCAACTTATAACAAAAGTTAACCTATATTCTGCTTCTGTTTCCTATCGTGTGAATGTGTTTGAGAAACTAGATCTTCCTTATGGGACTCACACCATTAAACTAGTAAATCCTGCTCAAATAGGTCACCAGTCTGCAGTCGAAACTCGGATTAACGTTGATGCTTTTGATGTAATTGCTCCTATTTTACCTAACGCACCAACGGATCTCCATGCTCAACCTGA
Organism: Anaerobacillus alkaliphilus; assembly: GCF_004116265.1. Classification (NCBI taxonomy): domain Bacteria; kingdom Bacillati; phylum Bacillota; class Bacilli; order Caryophanales; family Bacillaceae; genus Anaerobacillus; species Anaerobacillus alkaliphilus. The sequence goes on from NZ_QOUX01000070.1 coordinate 281, forward strand.
CTTTACTAGCGTAGGTCTTTCATGGGAAACAAATACTGACACTA
>NZ_QOUX01000071.1 GCF_004116265.1 Anaerobacillus alkaliphilus
CTAATCGGTCGAGGACTTATCCTAAAAATAAGAATTGATTTTCTTACTCAAGTCTTAAATGTGTGTTATCTAGTTTTCAGGGAATGACCCTGTAGGAATTATGAATTAACAATTATGAATTATGAATGGTTTAAAGCTTTTCAGAGAAGCCTTAAGAACAATTGAACATTCATAATTGACAATTCACAATTGAATAAATCTAGTGGCGATAGCGAAGAGGTCACACTCGTTCCCATGCCGAACACGATCGTTAAGCTCTTCAGCGCCGATGGTAGTTG